>NZ_CAMQRY010000023.1 GCF_947036855.1 uncultured Clostridium sp. | reverse complement strand
TAAATATGCAGAGCTTTTTTTAAACTTCTAATTTATCTTTTTTCTTAGTTATTGTTTTATCTTCAGCTCTATCTTTAAATTTATCTAATAGTTTATAAGTATAAATTCTAATTACAGAAGCAACAGGACTTGCAAGTATCATACCAATAGGTCCATACAGGAAAGCTCCGATTGTTACAGATAAAACAACAAGGAAAGGACTAAGTCCAACTTTATTACCTATAAGTTTAGGATCAAGATACCAAGCATCAAACTGCTGAAGTATAAATAAGAATCCAAGTGACATAAGACCAAGTCTTAAATCAGCTGCAAATAAGTTAACAAAGAAAGCAACTATCATACCTATAAATGGTCCGAAGTATGGAATCATATTAGTAACTCCAACAATTACAGCTAATAATAGTAAGTATTTTGAACCAAGGAAATAAAGACCTACAAAGCCCATACATCCGATTATAAGTGAGTCAAACGCCTTAATAGCTATATAAGTTCCAACTTTTTTATTAAGAATATTAATAAACTCAATAAGGTGAGTTCCATTTTTATGCCCAAGTGTAGTTAAAGTAAATCTTCTTCCAAATTTTAAGAAGTTATCTTTATCAGTAAGAACATAAATTGAAATTAGGAACCCAAATATTATATTAACAAGTGAAGTAGTTATAGTAATAGCAGTATTTATAATTCCATTGAATAGTGATGTAAATGTAGTTGAAAATTTATCAATTATAGTATTTATATCAAAATCCATTATATTCATTTGTGAAATATGCGTTTTACTTTCAATATCTGCAAAAACGGTTGTAAGATTTTCTTGAACTTGCACTGTAAGGTGTGGAAGTGCATCAATAAGATCCATTATACTAACGTATAATTTAGGAAATAAGAAGAAGCCTCCAATAGCAAGTATTCCTATAAATAGCAAGTATGTTAAAGCTATACTAAGTCCACGCGTTAGTTTAAAGCGTTTGTTAAATAAATTAACAATAGGACTAAGAATATAAGCAATTACAAATGCTAGTACGAAAGGAAATAAGATATCATAAATACTGCTTATTCCTTTGAAGATTGAATCAGTATTATCTAAAATTTTAAATGCTATATATGAAATTACAATAACAGCAAAAATCTTAATATACTTGAGATTATCTTCTTTGATTAATTTCATTTAAAAATCCTCCTATAGTAAATTTGAGAAGATGAAAATATTCATTTATTATTATTATACAAAAAAATACATTTATAACAATAGAAAATAAATATAATTATAAATTCTTAATAATTATACTAGGTATTACAAATATTAAAAAGATTAAACATTTGATTACAAAATGAATATTTGGCAAGCAAGAAAATATTAGAATAATAAAGTTTGCAAGCTAAATTGCAAAAACTAATAAAGTTGACGCTAAAAATTACTTTTTTGGAAGATTGTTAAAAATAAAATAATTAACAATCTTTATGCTAGAAAGTATAAGAATGATTATACTACCACATATATAGATTTTTTATTAACAAAATAATAATAAAGTTAATAAAATAATAACAATGTCGTTTTAGGTCGAATTTTACACTTTAATATATTAAAGTATAATTAAAATCAGTAATTTAAAAAAAGGTGGGAAAATAATGAGCAAGAAGACAAAGAAATTGACACTAATACCATTAATTTTAATGATATTCACTTCAGTTTTTGGATTTGCGAACATGCCAAGAGCCTTTTATCTAATGGGGTATGCAGCAATACCTTGGTATTTATTCGGGGCTATAACATTTGTTATACCATATGCATTTATGGTTGCAGAGTATGGAGCAGCATTTAAAGATGAAAAGGGTGGAATATATTCATGGATGGCTAAATCAATTGGTCCAAGATATGCATTTATAGGAACATTTATGTGGTTCTTTTCATATATAGTTTGGATGGTTAGTACATCATCAAGTATTTGGGTACCTTTTGCTAATGCAATTTTTGGTTCAGATACAACTTCTAAATGGAGTATACTTGGACTTGGTTCAACTCAAACAATAGGAATTTTTGCTATAATTTGGATTATATTTGTAACATTTGTCGGTTCAAGAGGACTTGATAAAATAAAGAAGATAACAGGGGTAGCAGGAACAGTAGTTGCACTACTTAACATAGTATTAATTGGTGGGGCAATACTTATATTTGTATTAAATAAAGGTCAATTTGCACAACCAATTACAGGAATTAAAGATTTCATTGTAGGACCAAATCCTGCATATGGAACACCTATCGCAATGATGTCATTTGCAGTATTTGCAATATTCGCCTTTGGTGGAATAGAAGTTGTTGGGGGACTTGTTGATGAGTCAGAAAATCCTACAAAAACTTTCCCAAGAGCAATAACAATTGCAGCAATAACAATTGCAATAGCATATTCAATAGGAATTTTCGTTTGTGGTATGTTTACAAACTGGGATGCCTCATTATCAGGTGGGTCAGTTAATACAATAAACGTTGCTTATATACTTATGAAGAACTTTGGAGTTCAAATGGGACTTGCCTTTGGTTCAACAGCTGCTACAGCTGCTGTAATAGGAGTTTGGGTTGCTAGATTTGTTGGACTTTCAATGTTTATAGCTTTAACAGGAGCATTCTTTACATTAACATATTCTCCAGTTAAGCAATTAATAGAAGGAACACCAAAAGAAATGTGGCCAAAATTCCTTACTAAGGAAAATAAAGCTGGAATGCCAGTAAATGCTATGTTTATACAATGTATAATAGTTGCAGTTATGATATTCTTAACATCATTTGGTGGGCAGAATGCATCAGCATTCTTTGATAAACTTGTTCTTATGACAAACGTTGCTATGACTATACCAAATATGTTCATAGCAGGAGCGTTCTATAAGTTTAAGAAGAATAAATCAATAGATAAACCATTCGAAATTTATAAAAGCAGTGGAATGGCACTACTTGGAATGTTATCAGTAGTTATAGTTGTTGGATTTGGTAATATTATGACAATAATAGAGCCAGTTATACAAACAGGAAACTGGGAGTCAACTATATGGATGGTAGCAGGACCAATAATATTTTCAATAATAGCACTTGCTTTATATGAGAGATCAAAACATCACTTTATAAAATAGAAGATAAATATGACACATATGTAAAACTTACATATGTGTCTTTTTTTCATTTTTAAGTTTTAAATTTGAGTGAGCTTAAAATTCTTTTATACTCTAATATCAAAAGTCTAGAAATTGAATATTATGAAGAGAACAAAACAGAGTTTTGAATTAATTTTTAGGAGTTTTCTTATGATAATGGAAGTTGGAATAGATACAATAATTTTAAGGTTATTTATTGCCTGTATAATAGGTGGTATTATAGGGTTTGAAAGAGAAAAACATAATAGAGCAGCAGGGTTTAGAACACATATACTTGTATGTGTTGGAGCTTGTATTATCTCACTTATAGAAATGAGAATGGAAGAAGAGTTTTTAAAATCCTATTATCACTATGGAGGTGTTGGGATTCAAGTAACAAGAGGAAGACTTGCTGCACAGGTTATAAGTGGGATTGGGTTTCTTGGAGCTGGTTCAATAATTTTTCATAAAGGCTCAATTAAGGGATTAACTACAGCTGCATCTTTATGGGTTGTTGCTTGTATTGGTATATCAATAGGTTATGGACAAATTTGGGTTGCAGTTTTTGGTGTTATGATAGCACTTATAACACTTCATTTTTTAATAAGTGTGCAAGAAAAGTTTATAAATGGAAAGGATTCATATAAGCTTATAATTGAATATTCAAATAAAAAAGAAGCGCTAGAAAAAATAAAAAATGTTTTTAAATTATATGATGTAAAGGTGAAAAGTTTAGAGTTAAAAGAAAATGATAATGGACATGATTTTATAGAGTGTAAAATAGTTTTATCACCTGATTATAAAGTAGGTATTTCAAAGATAAAAAATGCTATTATGATTAATGAATATATAATTAGTATTAAAAGAAGATAAGAAAAATGCTATATCAGATTAGGTGAATAAACAAATATCACTTAATAAGATATAGCATTTTGTTTATTTGAATATTCTAGAAATAATTCTACCATCTGTATCTATCATTGAATCATCCATAAGTTTTGCTATTGTTGGAGCAATATCTAAAAGTTTAATTGCACCCATGTCAAAATCTTGTTTTACGCTATTATCAGAAACTATAAAAAATGGTTTATTTTCATAGTAGTTTGGATTGTAACCATGAGTAGCAAGATGATGTTTACCAAGTGTTTTTTCAATAATTTCACCATTGAAGTCATTAAGGAAATAGTAACCATCATTTGCTTCAAGCATTAAAGAACAGTTTGGATCTGCTCCGAGTTCTTTAGCTTCGTCAGATGTTAAAATCTCTTTTATGCAATTATTATTTTTCAAAGAAAAATCTTTAAGTTCAGTTATAACTTTGTTTAAAAGAGTAGTATTACTCTTATCTTTTAGATAAATATAGGCAGAACCATCACAATAATTACAAAAGACTTCATGGTATTCTATAAATTCATTTTTTTTATCAAGAGCAAGCCAACATTTATTAAGAAAAAGCTTATTAAGTTTGATAGCAGAGTGGACATCTTTCATACTATGGTCGCTTAGAAGAATAATGCAGGCATCATCTAGAAATTCTAAAGTTTCAAGTTTAGTTGTGACTTCACCAAGTCTTAAATCATGTCGTCTAAGTGCATATTCTGCTTCTTTTGAATTATATCCAAAATTATGTCTATTTGTATCAACATCTGTTAAATGTAGAAACATTATATCAGGATTATATTCAGTTAGAGTATATAAAAATGAAGTCATAGCAAAATTATCAAGTTGTGGTTGATTAAGACCATCTCTTAGTGATGAAAATTTGTTATTTAAATTCATCTGATATTTTATACTGCCATTAAGTGCTGAGGTAATAATTTGATTTTGCCACTTATTATTAGAAAAAACTTCTGGCATATTATATTTTATTTTAGCTTTGCAAGTAACAGGCCAAAGGATAGAACTACATATAAGTTTATTCCTTTTGGCTATATCAAAGAGTGTATCACATTTAATTTCTTTTTTATTCCAAAACCAATCAGGGTTTTGAGATTTATTTATCTGAAGTTTTACATTGTTTGTAATGCTATGATTAATTGGTTTCATACCTGTTATTATACTTGTGTGGACAGGGTATGTTAGAGATGGATATATAGTTTGAACTTCTTTTGAATAAGAAGATTTTTTTAGAATTTTACCAAAGTGAGGCAATTTAGATAGAAAATCTATATCATTTCCATCAACAGCATCAAATGAGATAATTATAAATTTTTTCTTGCTCATTTACTAACCTCCTAAATTTTACAATTATTCTAATTATATAACAAAATATGGATGGTGAAATATAATAATTAAACTGTTAACTTTATGTTATTATATATGTAACAGAAAAGGTAAATAATAATAAAATGAGAAAAATATTTATACATAAGATAAAAAGTAGAGCCAGAGGAGGGAAAAAAATGATATTTAAGTTTTGTCCATTATGTGGTGAAAAGTTAGAGCTTAAAAATAATTATGATGAAGGAATGGTTCCATATTGTAATCATCATAAAGAATTATATTTTGACTTGCCAAAACCTTGCGTGGTTGTTGCAGTTATAAGAGATGAAAAAGTTTTGCTATTAAAGCAAAGTTATATATATAAAGAAAGTAAAGTTTTATTATCTGGATATGTAGGTGTTGATGAAACTGCTGAGGAAACTGTTTATAGAGAAGTTTTAGAAGAATCGGGAATAAAGGTTAATAATATTAGATATATAGGAAGTGATTATGTACCCAATAAAGAGCTTTTAATGCTTACATATGTAGCTGATTATATGAGTGGAGAAATTAATAAATCAGAAGAAGTTGAATTTATTGATTGGGTTAATTTGTGTGATGCTCTTGCTGATATGAAAGAAGATGAAGTTGGTAAAAAAATAATAAAGAGAGTTTTAGAGGAACGGGAAGAAGTAATACATCCTTTTAAAAGAATTGATAAAATTGTAGAGGTTTAAATGTTAATAAATTAAAAACTTTGGAAAAAATATTGAAAATAAAAGTTTTTATGGTAACATTAGATATAATATATTAATACAATATATGGAAATGTAAAAAAGAAGATTTGTAGAGGTGCTAAAATCAATAGTATATATTATGAGCTGAAAGCTATGAGTAGTATAGAAAGGGAAATTAGCCGAAGGGAAGTAAATCAAAAGATTTCTCTGGACATATGTAGAATATACATATGGCTGTCACATTAATTTAGATATTAAAGTGGAGTGCTACGAAGTATTAGATTATAATAAGATTACATAATGGTAATTTTTGTATTTTAAAACTTTTGTATATATGCACCCACTGTGAAAACAGTGGGTTTTTTGTTTAGATATTCAATTAATTGTGGGGGATTTAAGTTTGAAATAAAAATAAAAAAATGGAGGATGTATTATTATGAAAATGTTTGGGGCTATGAAAAATGAAAATAATGAATTATGGATTGGTGGAATGAGTGTTACTGAAATTGTAAATCAGCATAACACACCTTTATATGTTATGGATGAAGAACTTGTTAGAACTAATTGTAGAGATTTCTACAGTGATTTTAATTGTGAGGCAACAGGAAATAGAGTAGTTTTTGCAGGTAAGTCTTGTATGACTATGGCTATGTGTAATATTGCGAAAGAAGAAGGGCTTTGTCTTGATGTAGTATCAGGTGGAGAGCTATATACAGCTTATAAAAGTGGATATCCTATGGAAAAGATATATTTCCATGGTAATAATAAAACACCTGAAGAAATTAGAATGGGAATTGAGTATGGAGTAGGGATTTTTATAGTAGATAATTATAATGAATTAAATAATGTTAGTAGAATTGCAACACAGCTTGGAAAAATTCAAAAAATATATTTAAGAATAACACCAGGAATTGAGGCACATACACATGATTATATCAAAACAGGAGAACTTGATTCTAAGTTTGGATTCCCAATAATCGGTGATAGTATAATAACACTTGTAAATGATACATTAACATTAAGTGGTATAGATTTAATTGGAGTTCATGCACATATAGGTTCGCAGATTTTTGATATAGAGCCTTTTGAAGATGAAACAGAGGTTATGATAGAACTTATGGATGAAATTTATAAAGAGTGTGGAGTAAGACTTGAGGAATTAGACCTTGGTGGTGGATTTGGTGTTTACTATACAGGTGAAGATAATCCAAGAACTACAAAAGATTATTGTGATGCAATAATTAATAAAGCACAAGAAGTATGTGAGAGATTATCATATCCAATGCCTATTTTAAGTATAGAGCCAGGTAGAAGTATAGTAGCTAATGCAGGTACAACTTTATATACAATAGGTGCTATAAAAGAAATTGAAGGTGTAAGAAATTATGCATCTGTAAATGGTGGAATGAGTGATAATATAAGAACAGCACTTTATCAAGCCGAGTATGAGTGTTGTATAGCAAATAGACTTGAAGGAGAAACTCAAGTAGTAACATTTGCAGGTAAATGTTGTGAGTCAGGAGATGTTTTAGTTAATAATGCTAAAGTAACAAAACCTGAAACAGGAGATATATTAGCTGTTATGGCAACGGGCGCATATGGATATTCAATGGCTAGTAACTATAACAGAATGCCAAGACCAGCTATGGTTATGATTAAAGATGGAGAATCAAGAGTAGTAGTAAAAAGAGAAAGTTTTGATGATATGATTCAAAATGAATGTATATAATTAAATTTAGATAAAAAAATCTAGCAATTAATTTGCTGGATTTTTTATTTTTAAATTTATAAAATTTAAATTAGGAAATATTCTATCTTTAAAAGTAAGTAATGTTTGCTTTAAATAAATTAAAGGAGTAAAAGTTAATCTAAAGTTAAAAAGATTAATTACAAAATATGGTATAATTTATACTTGTAGATTATAAAAAAATGGAGGAGAATAGCTATGCTTAATGTAGAGGGAAATAAGGGGTTAAAGTTTGTAAAGGATTGGATTATGCCAATAGGCTGTGCAATTATATTAGCTATGCTTATAAATAAATTTATTATATTTAAGGTTGAAGTTCCTAGTGGTTCAATGAAACCAACTGTAATGATAGGAGACCAAATGTTTGTAACAAGAATTTATAAACCAGAAAATATAAAGCGAGGAGAGATTTTAGTTTTTAAAAAAGAAGGAGTAGAAGAATTGTTATTAAAGAGAGTTATTGGACTTCCAGGAGATACAGTTGAAATTAAAGATGGGGGAAAAGTATATATAAATGGTGAGTTTTTAGATGAACCATATGTAAAGCATCCAGATTCTTTAAGTGGCGTATATCATGTTCCGGCTAGAAATTATTTTATGGTTGGAGATAATAGAGCAGGTAGTGGTGATGCAAGACAATGGAAAGAACCTTACATTCCAGAAGAAAATATATTAGCAAGAACATTACTTAGAGTGTATCCATTTGATAGAGTTGGTTTTATTAAAGAATAAAGATTTAATAATGCATAAAAATAAACTTTTAGAGCATAAATATTAATATGTATTGAAGCAGCTTTTAAGCTATTTTTTTATTTGCAATTATTCGATTTTAATTGAATTTTAATAAAAAGTCCTAAAAAATAGAAAGATTTTCTAAAAATAGATTGAATTTATGCTATAGTTTGTATAAAAAAGGTCAAATGTAACAAAAATAATAAATATGTAAGAGCAAAAAAATATAAAATATGGTATACTTATTATTAACAAAAATTCAATAATAAATTCAATAAAATAAAAAAAGAATTAATGTTAAAAAAGGATGAAATTACTGTGAATTCAATGCTTTAAGGGGTCTTTGACATATAAATGATATAAAAATATGATAAGTTTAAGGCATAAGGAAAAGGTAGATTTTACATCAAAAATTTAATTTTGAATTTGAAAATCAATTTAAGGATTAGAATCAATGTTTCTGAGTAATTTTTAGTAATTAAAATTAGAAGGAAAGGAATTGGTGGCGTGAGCACTAGGAAAAATGTGGTTTTGAAGTTCGCTAAAGATTGGATTATTCCAATAATATGTGCGATTATACTTGCAACGCTTATAAATAAGTTTCTTATTTTTAAGGTTGAAGTACCAACAGGATCTATGGAACCAACAGTAATGCCAGGTGATGAAATATTCGTTACAAGAATCTACAAGCCAGAAAATATCAAAAGAGGTGAAATTGTAGTATTCAAGAAAGCTGGAGAAAAAGAACTTCTGCTTAAAAGAGTTATAGGACTTCCGGGAGATACTGTCGAAATTAAAGATGGTGGAAAAGTATACATAAATGGTAAGCTTTTAAATGAACCTTATGTAAAATATTCAGATCCGCTTGGTGGAACATATCATGTACCGGCTGGAGAATACTTTATGCTTGGTGATAATAGAGCAGATAGTAAGGATTCAAGATATTGGAAGGATCCGTATATTCCAGGAGATAATATGGTAGCTAAAACATGGCTTAGAGTATATCCATTTAATAGATTTGGTTTCTTAAAGGATAATGAATAGTGTATGTTTATGTAAATTTAAAATGTAATTATCTATTAAGATAAAGACTTAGAAAGGAAGCGTGAGAGGATGTTTAAGGATAATAAAAAGTTAAAATATGTTCTTATATACGGGATTATAGTTATAGGAATATTGATAAGTCTTAACTATGCTAAGACAGAAATGTCGACACAGCAAATTGAGTATAGTCAATTTAAGACAATGTTAAAAGATAATCAGGTACAATCAGTTACATTTGCTAATGGGGATATTCAAATTAAACCAAAAGCAGGAACAAAAGATGCAGGTAAAATACTGTATGCAACAAATGTTGGTGGAGATTCACAACTTATAAGTCAATTAGAGGCTGCAAAAGTTACATTTGGAGCAGTACCACAACAAGCATTCCCACTTGGTGAGTTATTACTTTATTGGATAATGCCATTAGTATTATTCTTTATAATAGGAAAACTTGTATTTGGTAAAATGGATAAGAAAATGGGCGGAGGAGTTATGTCATTTGGTAAAAATAATGCCAAACTTTACGCTGAAGATGAAACAGGAAAAACTTTTGATGATGTAGCAGGTCAAGAAGAAGCTAAAGAGTCGTTAAAAGAGATTGTTGAATTCTTACATGATACAGAAAAATATGTTTCAATAGGAGCTAAGCTTCCTAAAGGTGCATTACTAGTAGGACCTCCAGGAACAGGTAAAACTTTACTTGCTAAAGCTGTTGCAGGAGAGGCAAAAGTTCCATTCTTCTCACTTGCTGGTTCAGATTTCGTTGAGATGTTTGTTGGTATGGGAGCTGCAAGAGTAAGAGATTTATTCAAGCAAGCACAACAAAAAGCCCCTTGTATCATATTCATAGATGAGATTGATGCTATTGGTAAAAGTAGAGAAGGAGCTATTCAGGGTAATGATGAGAGAGAACAAACTCTTAACCAATTACTAACTGAAATGGATGGATTTGATGGTACTAAAGGAGTTGTAATTCTTGCAGCTACAAATAGACCAGAAGTTCTTGATAAAGCACTTTTAAGAGCAGGAAGATTTGATAGAAGAGTTATTGTTGATAAACCAGATTTTGTTGGTAGAGAAGCAATACTTAGAGTTCATGCTAAAGATGTTAAAATGTCTAAAGAAGTTTCATTTGAAGATGTAGCTAAATCTACTCCAGGAGCAGTTGGAGCAGACCTTGCAAATATCATAAATGAAGCGGCATTAAGAGCTGTTAAACAAGGTAGAAAACTTGTAATTCAAGAAGATTTAGATGATGCAGTTGAAATAATAATTGCTGGTAAAGAGAAAAAAGATAGAATAATGAATGATAGAGAACTTAAGACTGTAGCATACCATGAAGTTGGTCATGCACTAGTTGCAGCAATGCTTAGTAATACAGATCCAGTTCATAAAATAACAATAGTTCCAAGAACAATGGGTGCACTTGGTTATACAATGCAACTTCCAGAAGAAGAAAAATATCTTCTTACTAAGGAAGAAATGCTTGATCAAATAGCAGTTATGTTTGGTGGAAGATCAGCTGAGGAAGTTGAATTCAAAAGAATTACAACTGGAGCTTCTAATGATATAGAAAGAGCAACTCAGACAGCTAGAAATATGGTAACTGTTTATGGAATGAGTGATAGATTTGATATGATGGGTCTTGAATCAGGATCAAGCAGATACTTAGATGGTAGAAATGTTATGAATTGTTCAGAGCAAACTTCTACTATTGTTGATGAAGAAGTATTAAACATTATAAAAACTGCACATAAAATTGCAGTTGATATACTTGTTGAAAATAAAGATTTACTTGATGATATCTCAGCAGTTCTTCTTGAAAAAGAAACTATTATGGGTGCTGAATTCTTAGAGCATGTATATGCTAAATACCCAGAAAAGAAAGATCTGTATGATAAGCTTAAAGATGAGAAGAAAACTCTTAAAGAAAAAGCTAAAATCAAAAGAGATGAAAGAGAAAAGCTTAGAGAAGAAAGAGAAGCAGAGAGAAGAGACAGAATCGAAGAAGAAGCTGTTGAACTTGAAGCTAAAGAAAGAGCAGAGAGAGTCGAAAGAATTGAAGCTGCTAAAAATGAGCTTGAAGCATCTGATAAAGAAAAAGTTTTCTTTGAAGAAAAGGATGGTAAAATATTCTTAGGTAAAAAAGAAGAAACACCAAAAGTTTTAGAAGAAGCTAAAATAGAAGACGTAACAGAAACTTTAGAAGAAAAAAAAGAAGATGTTATTAAAGAAAAATCTACTGAAGAAACTGTTAAAACAGAAGAAGCAGAAGAGAAAAAAGATAATAACTTAGAATAGTTTCAAGCTAGTAAAAAAGGCTGTCTTTAAATAGACAGCTCTTTTTTTGCTTATAATAAGGAAAGAAAATTAAAATGTTAATTTTCATGTTATAATGGTAATACTTAAATATAGAGTGTGAAAGGATTTGATTGAATGATAAAGCATGATATAGAGGGAACAAAAGATATAGAATTTTTAGTAGAAGAAGAAAAACTTGAAGAAACTACAAATATAATAGCTGAGGAAACTCTTTCTTACATAAATAAAAGAAAATTTGTTACAGAAAGTATAATAGAGCAAAGAAAAATTGCGATAGCAGAATATAAAGATGATGAAGATAGACTTATAGAGTATTTTGATCATGAAACATATATTAAGGAAGAATCATTTAAGATGATTGATAGAAAGCTTAGAGAATTTACAATTCTTAAAGATTCGCCTTATTTTGGAAAGATAAATTATACAGATAAGGAATTTGATGAAGTTGGAGAAATGTATGTTGGAAGATTTGGAGTTACTCCAGAAGGTAGTTTTGAACCAGCAGTAGTAGATTGGAGAGCACCTATAGCATCACTTTTCTATCATGGAAGCCTTGGTGATGCAACTTATGAAGCTCCATCAGGAGAAATTGAAGTTGATATTACAGGGAGAAGACAACTTATCATTAAAAAAGCTCAACTTGAAGGATTATTTGATTCAGCAATTGATGTAAAAGATGAAATTCTTCAAATGGTTTTAAGTACTAATACATCTGAAAAACTTAAAGATATTATTATGACTATACAAGCAGAGCAAGATAAAATTATAAGACTTGGTAGAACTAAAAATATTATAGTTAATGGAGTTGCAGGAAGTGGAAAAACTACAATAGCACTTCATAGAGTGGCATATCTTTTATATAACAATAGAGTAGAACTTGAAGGTAAAGTTTTAATACTTGGACCTAACAGTATTTTTATGGACTATATTTCACAAGTGCTTCCAAGTCTTGGAGAAGTTGGTGTTAAACAAGAAACATTCCTTGGTTTTGCAGTATCAGAAATAGCAGAAAATTTAAAAATAATGCCATATGAAGAGTATTTAGAAGAAGTTGTTACAAAAGGTAGCAATATGTTAGAAAAAGAAACTTATAAAAATTCATATGAACTTATAAAAGATTTAGATAAATATGCTATGGAATTATCAGATGGATATTTTGATATTAAACCTGTAATCTGTTTTGATGAAGAAGTTGTTACAGTTCAAGAGATTAAAGAATTATTTGATAAGCATTATGCTTATATGCCTTTATTTAGAAGAGCAGAAAAAATTAAAAGAATTCTTACATCTAAAATTAAAGATAAGAGAGATGAAAAATTTAGAGAACTTATACAAGATATAAAAGAGCAAAAAGAGGCATTATCATCAGAAGAACTTGCTGCATATGATAATGATATTGAATTTAAGAGAAAATTAAAAGTTAGAGAAATTGTTCAAGAAGTTATGGATAGTAGAAAAGCTCTTGATGAATGGATTATAACAGAAAGTTGTGTAAATATTTATAAAAAGTTTAATAATTCTGATATCCTTACAATAAATGACCTTGCTCCAATTTTATATCTTATGATTAAACTTGAGGGTAAAAAAGCAAGTAAGGATTATAGACACGTTGTAATAGATGAAGCACAAGATTATTCACCACTTCAATTTAAAGTTATAAGAGAACTTATTGGAAGTAAGTATTTCACAGTTGTTGGTGATGTTAACCAAAGACTTGTTAAGTATTCAGATAAGGCAGCAATGCTTGAACTTGCAGAAATATTTAATGATGTAGAAGCAGAAACTTATAATTTAAATAATAGTTATAGAAGTACATCTGAAATAATGGAATATGCAAACTTATTCTTAAAAGAAGATAAGATTGTTCCACTTGTAAGAGAAGGAGATAAAGTTGAGGTTGTAAAAACTTCTGACATAGAGGTATTTAAAAAATCAATTTTAGATAAAATTAGAAAACTGAATGCACAGGGACTAGAAAGTGTTGCTATAATAACAAGAAATTCAGAAAGACTTGAAAAAGTTTGGGATTTATTGAAATCAGATATATACCTTGCGAAATTTAATAGTGAGGATGTATTCTATAAAGGTGGAAATGTTATAATACCAGCTTATTTTGCTAAAGGGCTTGAGTTTGATGGAGTTATAATAGCTGACTTTGAAGAAGATATCAAAGAAGATGATTTAATTAAATATATAATGAGTACAAGAGCACTTCATAGCTTAAGTGATATTGTTTTAACTAAATAAATATATGAAAAGAATTAGAAATAAAAGTTTAAACTTTTTATCTCTAATTTTTTTTACGATAAAAAAATATTATAAAACCTGTAAATTTATAATATTTAGCTATAATCAAGAATATAATTAAACGTATACAGAAAAGAGAGTATTTGATTTGAGATTAAATATTCTCTTTATTATTTTGTGGTAAGTAGCAGTAGAATTTACAGTCGTATGTTCAATTTAAATTTATGTTAAATATCCGTTAACATACAAAAAAATATATATCATTTTTATTTAATTATGCTATAATTACTAACGAAATAGTTAATATATTGTCTTATAATTGACTAATTACAATAAAAATGTCGAATAATAAAGTAAAATGTTAATTTGGTGTTAACTTGTAATAGCATTTTAAGTATTTCATTTTAAAATATAATTTTAAGGGGGACGATTACATGAAAAGAAGAGTAATTGCAATGGCAGTAACAGCATTAATGGCTACAGGATTATTAGCTGGCTGTGGTAGCGCATCAGAGGGTGGAGATAAAGCTACAACTGGAAAAGAGGCTATAAAGGTTGGTATGATTACGGATTCTGGAACTATTGATGATAAATCATTTAACCAAGGAACGTGGGAAGGAATTGTTGATGCAGCAGCAGAATTTGGAGTTGATGAGCAATATTTAAAACCACAGGGTGAAACAGAAGCAGATTATTTAAGAGAGATAGGGAATATATATGATGCTGGTAATAGACTTATAGTTACACCAGGATATAAATTTGAAACAGCTATCTATAAGGCGCAAGAAAAATATCCAGATGCAAATTTTGTATTAATAGATGGTGTTCCAAAAGTAAATAATGAAGATAAAGTTGGAAAAGTAGGAGAAAATACAGTTTCAATATTTTATGCTGAGGAGCAATCAGGTTTCCTTGCAGGAATTGCAGCAGCACTTGAAGTTAAAGAAGGCGATATTGGATTTATTGGTGGACTAAGAATACCACCAGTACAAAAATTTAACTGGGGATTCCAACAAGGAATAGCTTATGCTAATGAAAACTTTGAAACAAAAGTTTCAATTAAAGAAGAAAATGTTAAATATGCTGAATCATTTGTAGATGTAGCTTTAGGACAACAAATGGCTGCAACAATGTATGATAAAGGGGTTAAAGCTATATTTGCTTCAGCTGGAAAAGTTGGAGTGGGAGTTATTAACGAAGCTAAAACAAGAACTATTAAAGGTGAAACAGCTTGGGTTATTGGAGTTGATGTTGACCAGTTTAAAGATGGTGAATATGAAGATGGTAAATCAGTTATATTAACATCAGCTATTAAAAAACTTGGTAATAGTGCTAAAGATATGATAAAAGCACAAATTGATGGTGCATTCCCAGGTGGAGAAACTATAGTTGTTGATATTAAAACTGATGGAGTAGGTCTTCCGGTGGAAAATCCAAACTTATCAGAAGATACAATGACAAAAGTGAATGAAGTTGTTGAGTTAGTTAAATCAGGTGAAGTAAAAGTTTCAGGTGAACAAGGTGATTTAATAAAATAATTTTATTATATAAAGAATGGACGGATGAATTTCCGTCTATTTTCATATAAAAGGACTTTATTATAAATTTTATTTTAGTGAAATAATATAGCGATTAGCTTACAGGGGGAATAGTAATGTCATATGTAGTAGAAATGCTTAATATCCGTAAAGAATTTGCTGGAATAGTAGCAAATGATGATATAACATTAACGCTTAAAAAAGGTGAAGTACATGCTCTTTTAGGAGAAAATGGTGCTGGAAAATCAACACTTATGAGTGTTCTTTTTGGAATGTATAAGCCTGAAAGAGGTCAAATAAAAATAGATGGAAAAGAAGTTAAGATAACAAATCCAAGTAAAGCTAATGAATATGGAATTGGTATGGTTCATCAACATTTTAAACTTGTTGAGAATTTTACAGTTACAGAGAATATAATACTTGGAAATGAGCCAAAGAAATTTGGGATTATGCTTGATAAAGAAGTAGCAGCAAAGAAAATTTTAGAGATATCAAAGAAATACAATTTAAATATAGATCCAAATGCAAAGATAGAAGATATTTCGGTTGGTATGCAACAAAGAGTTGAAATTATAAAAATGCTTTATAGAGATGCAAGAGTTTTAATTTTTGATGAGCCAACAGCTGTATTAACACCACAAGAAATTAATGAACTTATGAATATTATAAGAGACCTTATAAAAGAGGGGAAATCAGTCATTATAATAACTCATAAACTTAGAGAGATTAAGGCAGTTGCAGATAGATGTACAGTTATAAGAAAAGGAAAATATATTGGAACTGTTGATGTAAAAGATACTAGTGAAGCAGATATGGCAAAAATGATGGTTGGTAGAGAAGTTTCATTTAAAGTTGAAAAAAAGGATGCTACTCCAAGTGAGGCAGTACTTAAAATAAATAACCTTTCTGTTAATAATAAGAAGAAGGTTCTAGGGCTTAAAGATTTTAGTGTAGAAGTAAAATTCGGAGAAATTCTTGCAATTGCAGGTGTTGAAGGAAATGGTCAAACTGAACTTGTTGAAGCTATAACTGGAATGAGAAAAATTATTTCAGGGAGTATAGAGTATAAGGGTGAGAGTATAACAACTTTATCTATAAGAGATAGAATTGATAAAGGAATTGCTCACATTCCAGAAGATAGACATAAGCATGGACTTGTCCTAGATTATAATCTTGAAGACAATATGATTTTAAGAGCATATAAGAATAAGCCTTTTTCAAATAAAGGAATTATAAATAGAAAAGCGATAAGAGAACATGCTAAAAAAATTATAGAGGCTTTTGATGTTAGGTCAGGAGAAGGTGCTAAAAGTTTAACAAGATCTATGTCGGGTGGAAATCAGCAAAAAGCTATTATAGGAAGAGAAATTGAGATGAATCCAGAACTTTTAATTGCAGTTCAACCAACTAGAGGGCTTGATGTTGGTTCTATTGAATATATTCACTCAAGACTTATTGAAGAAAGAGATAAAGGGAAGGCTATCTTACTTATATCACTTGAACTTGATGAAGTTTTAAATGTAGCTGATAGAATTGCAGTTGTAAATGGTGGAGAACTTATAGGAATAGTTAATTCAAATGAAACGGATGAAAATGAAGTTGGTCTTATGATGGCTGGGATAAAGAAAGAAAAAGTTTCAGCAAAAGGAGGTAGCACAAATGAATAGAAAAGCTATGTTATCTTTAATAGCTGTATTTTTAGGGCTTATAGTAGGGGCATTTTTGATGTTTATTATGGGGAATAATCCTGTTGAGGGATATATTTATTTGATAAAAGGTGGAATTATGAATATTGAAAGGATAGGAAATACTATTGCAACAGCAATACCTCTTATTTTAACAGGGCTTTCAGTTGCCTTTGCTTTTAAAACAGGGCTTTTCAATATAGGAGCACCAGGACAGATGTTATTTGGTGGATTATGTGCTACAGCTGTAGGACTGACACTTGAACTTCCACAAACTATGATGATTATTGTTATGGTATTAGCTGGACTTATAGGTGGAGCTTTGTGGGCTATAATACCTGGAATATTAAAGGCTAAATTCAATGTTCATGAGGTTGTTGCAACAATTATGATGAACTGGATTGCTTACTGGATAGTATTTTATGCGGTTCCAGCCTATTTTAAAGGTGAGTTTATGGAAACTGAATCAAGAGCATTACCAGAGTTTGCGACTCTTCATCTAGAGTGGCTTACAAATATGTTTGATGGTTCTATTATAAATAGTGGAATATTTGTAGCACTTATTGCAGTTACAATTATAGCAATTATTTTAGAAAAAACAGTTTTAGGTTATGAACTTAAAGCAGTTGGATTTAATAAATTTAGTGCAGAATATGCAGGGATGCCTGTAAATAGAAATATTATTTTATCAATGATGATAGCAGGAGGACTTGCAGGACTTGCAGGAGTTGTGCAATATACAGGGAATTCAACAGCTATGCAAATTGGAGTTATGCCAAGTCAAGGATTTGATGGAATTGCAGTAGCACTTCTTGCAGCAAACTCACCAGTTGGCGTAGTATTCTCAGCATTATTCTTTGGACTTCTTTATACAGGAAAAGGCTTTATGAGTGCTATGACTGGAATACCACCAGAAATAGCAGATACAATTATTTCTATAATAATATATTTTGCAGCAACAAGTGTTATTATTAGTAAACTTATGGATACTTTTTCAAGAAAGAAAAAACAAAGAAAAGAAGAGAACTCTAGTAAAGTGAAGGAGGAAGCTTAATATGTGGGAAACAATTGAACAAATTTTACCTTACGCAATGTCATATATGGCACCTTTATTAATAGTAGCTCTAGGAGCTTTATACTGTGAGAGAAGTGGAGTTGTAAATATAGGTCTTGAAGGATTTATGATAGTTGGGTCATTTGGTGGGGCATTTACAATTTCTAAACTTCAAGATACAGCACTTGCAGAAAATTCAATGCATTTATGGATTGGACTAGCTGTTGCAATGATACTTGGAGCAATATTCTCACTTTTACATGCATTTGCAAGTATAAATCTTAGTGCGAATCAGGTTATAAGTGGAACAGCTATAAATATGATAGCTGGTTCATTAACAATATTTATTGCTAGAGCAATGACTGGAAGTGGAAATATAGGTATTAGAATGGGGTTTGTACCACAAGATATACCCGTATTATCAGAAATTCCAATAATAGGAGCATTATTATTTACAAACACATATCCAACAACATGGCTTGTTTTAGGATTTATAGCAATTAGTACATTTATAATATATAAAACAAGTTTTGGAATGAGGCTTAGAGCATGTGGTGAACATCCACAAGCAGCTGAAGCAGCAGGAATAAGTGTTTTTAAAATGAGATATATAGGAGTTATGATTTCAGGAGCATTAGCATCACTTGGTGGAGCTATAATAATTGTAACATATTCAGGAGAATTTAATGGGGGAGTAGCAGGACTTGGATTCCTTGCACTTGCAGCATTAATATTTGGACAGTGGAAACCACTTGGAATACTTGGAGCATCAATGTTCTTTGGAATAGCAATCACAATTGCAAATGTATCATCAGTAGTTCCAGAACTTCAATCAATACCACCAGTAATATTAAAAGTATTCCCTTATGTAGTAACGCTAATAGCGCTTGTAATATTCTCAAAATCATCACAAGCACCAAAAGCAGCAGGAGAACCATTCGACTCAGGCAAAAGATAAGCGAGAGTCTAAATCTGCGATTTAGCTTCTCGAGCTTACTCCGACGAGCGCAGTCGAGTCGGAGTTTCATCTCCAAATCTGTGATTTGGTTGTTCGAACTTACTCCAAGGAACGAATGTGAGTCGGAGTTTCATCTCAAATCTATGATTTGCTTGTTGAAAGTTGCTTCAACGTAGTGGGTGAGAGTTTCCTAGATTTAGCTTATTAAGTAGATTTTTATGAATGAATTATTAAAGTATATATGAGATAAAAATAGAGAATTATAAAAGTAAAAAAAGGTTATTAACAAAAAGTTAACAAAAGAAAGTAGTCAAATCATAAGATTTGGCTACTTTTTTAACCTTAAATAGAAAATAAAGTTATTTATAGAAAAATAAGAGATATATTTTGTTTTATGACATAAGGGAATACTTAAAAAGTAAACGAGTTCATAAATCGAAATGTTATAAAATAATATGAAAAATTAACAGTAATAATATAAAGAAAACATACGGTAGTAGTAATTTATTTACAAGTTTTTATTTTAAATTTAAAATCATTTACTTTTAAATTTATAATTTTATCCAATTTTTATAATTTTCATAAAAAAAGTGAATATTAAATGAATAATTATAAAAGTGAATAAATAGTGTACGTCAAAAGTGATGATATAATTAAAACATAGAAACGGTAGTAACAAGCAAATGATATTTAAAAATTAGGAGGAAGATTTTATGAAAATTAAAATTGGAGATTATTTAATAGAGAAATTAAAGGAATTTAATGTAGATAGTATTTACGGAGTTCCAGGAGATTACAACTTAGGATTCCTTGATCATATAGATGATGCACAGGGAATTGAATGGGTTGGAAACTGTAATGAGTTAAATGCAGCTTATGCAGCTGATGGATATGCTAGAATCAGAGGATTTGCTGCAATGGTAACTACTTTTGGAGTTGGAGAGCTTAGTGCTGTTAATGGGATAGCAGGTTCATATGCTGAGAGTGTTCCAGTTGTAAAAATCACAGGAATGCCTACAACAGAAGTTCAAGAAAATAGATTATTTGTTCACCACACATTAGGTGATGGAGAGTTTAACAGATTCTCAAAAATGTTTGAAGAAATAACAGTTACTCACACAATATTATCAGAAATGAATGCTAAAGATGAAATTGATAGAGTATTAAGAGATTGTTATATTTATAAAAAACCAGTGTATATTGGACTTCCAGTTGATGTAGCTGAGAAAGAAATTGAAGTTACACCAGGAAAAATTGATTTAGAAGTTAAATCAAACCCTGAAACATTAGTTCAATTTGTAGAAGCTGTTAAAAACTTAGTTTCAAATTCAAAAGGACAATTCTTACTTGCTGATTTTGAAGTTATTAGAGAAGGTCTTGAAAGCGAGCTTGCAAACTTTGTTAATAACATTAAAATACCAGCTGGTTCATTAAGCTTAGGAAAAACTGCTATAGATGAAACTAACGAATACTTCGCTGGAATCTATACAGGTAAATTAAGTTCAGATTTAATGAAAGAAGTAATCACAGCTAGTGATCTTGGAATATATGTAGGGGTTAAACTTACAGATTGTACAACAGCTGGATTCAGCTGCATTAACTCAGAACTACACACAGTAGAGATAATGGCTAACTGTGCTCTTGTAAATGGAAAGAAATTCAAAAATATCAGAATGAAAGATGCTATAGAAGCTATACAAGCTGCTAAACTTGCATTTAGTAACCCTGTTAAAATTAAAAATGTTGAAGAGCCTAAATTTGTTGCAAATAATAACCTTATAGTAGCAAATAGATTCTTTAAACAAATAGAAAGCTTCCTTGAAGAAAAAGATGTATTAGTTGCTGAAACTGGAACATCATTCTACGGTGCAGCTAACTTAAGAATGCCTAAAGGTGCTTCATTTGTAGGACAAGCTTTATGGGGATCAATAGGATATGCTCTTCCAGCTATCTTAGGAACTCAAATGGCTGACCTTACTAGAAGAAATATCTTACTTATAGGAGATGGATCACTTCAGTTAACAGCTCAAGAGATTTCAACAATGCTTAGAGAAGATACTAAACCAGTATTATTTATATTAAATAATGATGGATATACAATAGAAAGAGTTATACATGGACCAAGAAGACATTATAATGACATCAATATGTGGAATTATGCTGAACTTGCAAATGTATTTGGTCTTAAAAATAGAAAAGCACTTAACTTTAAAGTTACAACTGAAAAAGAATTACAAGATGCTATGAATACAATCAATGCTAACAGAGGTCAACTTGCTATAGTTGAGGTTATCATGGATATGGATGATGCTCCTCAATTCTTAATAGATGTTGCAGAACATGCTTTTAAAAAGCAAAATGCTTACTAAAATTTAGCAAATAAATATAAGAAACTCATGCACTTTTAAGTGCGTGGGTTTTTTTATATTTACAAGGTAGAAGTATGTAAAAAAATACATAAAAAATTCTTATTAAAACATCTATTTTTTTAGTGTGAGAGGTGCTATAATTATCTAAGAAATTTTGTTTATTATAGGGAGAGAGAAGGGTATGTCAAAAGGAAATACAGATTTATTAAAAGACAAAGAGGGGACACTTTTAGCTAAGTATATACTTCCATCAGTTGGGGGAATGCTTGGTTTATCTATGTGTATATTATTTGATACTATGTTTATTGGAAAAAGACTTGGAGCAATGGGAATAGCTGCTCTAAATATAACTTTACCGATATATAGTTTAATGAGTGCGATTGGTTTAACTTTTGGGGTTGGTGGAGCAACTCTTTTGAGTATTTATCTTGGAAAGAAGAAGTTTGAGTCTGTAAATAAAATATTTACAACATCAATTGTTGGAATTGGAATTATATATATTTTATTTTTACTTGTTAGATTTTTATTTATAGACAAGCTTATTTATGCACTGGGTGCATCAGGTGCTACTTTTGATATGGTTAAAAGTTATATTGATGTTTTGCTAATATTTAGTGGAGCATATATGGGACTTAATGCACTAAATGTTTTTATCAGAAATGATGGTAATCCAAAACTTGCTATGATGGCTGTTATAGTTACAAATATTGTAAATATAATTTTAGATTATGTCTTTATGTTCCCTATGGGGATGGGAATAGATGGAGCAGCACTTGCAACTTCTATTGGTCAATTTGCTGGAATTGGAGTTCTTATGCTTCATTTTACAAAAGGAAGAAGTAGTTTTAAATTTGATATGAATATGTTTGATTTTAGATTTTTGAATAGAATTATTAGAACTGGTATTCCAAGTTTTATTTCAGGACTTACAGCTGGAATTGTTATAATGTTGTTTAATATTGTAAGTTTTAATCTAATGGGTAATGCTGGTCTTTCAGCTTATGGAGTTGTTAATAATATAGCACTTATTTTTGTTGCAGTATTTAATGGTGTAGCACAAGGGATACAACCACTTATAAGTATAAATTATGGAGCAGGAAATTATGCACGTGTTCAAAAATTTATAAATCTTGGAAGAATTATAATGTTTGGAACAGGTACTGTATTTTTCATTATAGGAATTATGTTCCCAATACAACTTATTGAAATTTTTACAACTGGAAATGCAGAGTTTATGGCTGTTGCAAGAGAGGGAATTATAATTTATTTTGCATCATTTATTTTAGCAGGAGTAAATATACTAAATATAGCAGCACTTCAATCGGTAGAGAAAGTTAAGATATCTACACTTTTATCAATTCTTAGAGGGTTTGTATATATTATAATTTGCCTTGCATTATTCTCAAAAAGTTATGGAATGACAGGACTCTGGCTTACAATACCAAG
>NZ_CAMQRY010000022.1 GCF_947036855.1 uncultured Clostridium sp. | reverse complement strand
TTCTTCTGTATAATATATTTAAAGAATTATGATTTTATAACTTACTTTACATATTTTTTGAAAATTATTTTTAAAAAATATTTCTAAAGAATAAAAAAGGAACTGTATTCAAAATACAGTTCCCAATCTATTAATCTATTTTTAGGATAGACATGAATGCTTCTTGTGGAACTTCTACAGATCCGACTTGTCTCATTCTCTTCTTTCCTTCTTTTTGTTTGTTTAAAAGTTTTTTCTTTCTTGAGATATCTCCACCATAACATTTAGCAAGAACGTCTTTTCTCATAGCTTTAACAGTTTCTCTAGCTATGATTTTATTTCCGATTGCTGCCTGTATTGGAACTTCAAACATTTGTCTTGGAATAACTTCTTTAAGTTTTTCTGTAATTCCTTTACCTTTGCTATATGCACTTGATTCTGGAACTATCATTGATAATGCATCAACAATCTCACTATTTAGAAGTACATCAAGTTTAACAAGAACTGACTCTTCATAACCCTTAAGTTCATAATCAAGAGAAGCATATCCTCTAGTTTTTGACTTAAGTGTATCAAAGAAATCATATACAATCTCATTAAGAGGCATATCATATTCTATAATTACTCTTGTTTCCTCTATATATTTAAGGTCAATATACTGACCTCTTTTAAGCTGGCAAAGTTCCATTATAGCTCCAGTATACTCTGAAGGTGCTATTATTGAAGCTTTAACCATTGGTTCTTCCATTTTAGCAATTTCTGCTGGATCTGGAAGATTTGCTGGATTTGTTAAATCAAACTGCTCACCATTAGTTTTTGTTACTTTATATATAACTGATGGTGCTGTTGTGATAATATCTAGATTAAATTCTCTCTCCACTCTCTCTTGCATAATTTCCATATGTAAAAGACCAAGGAATCCACATCTAAATCCAAATCCTAAAGCAAGTGATGTTTCTGGCTCAAATGTTAAAGCCGCATCATTGATTTGTAGTTTTTCTAAAGCATCACGAAGTTCCTCATACTTTGAACCATCTACTGGGTATATACCTGAGAATACCATTGGCATAGCAGCTTTATATCCTTGTAATGGTTCTGCTGTTGGGTTATTAGCTTCTGTTACAGTATCACCAACTCTAGCATCTTTAACATTCTTAATTGAAGCTGTTATATATCCAACTTCTCCTGCTGTTAATTCTTTTACTGGGAACATTCCTGGTGTAAATACACCAACTTCTGTAACTTCATATACTTTTTCTGTACCCATAAGTTTTATCTTAGTTCCTATTTTAACTTTACCATCTCTAATTCTTACATATGATACTACACCTTTGTAACTATCATAATATGAATCAAATATTAATGCTTTAAGTGGAGCATTTTCATCTCCCTCTGGTGCAGGAACTTTCTCTACTATCTCTTCTAAAACATCTTCTATATTAAGTCCTGTTTTAGCTGAAATAAGTGGACAATCTTCTGCTACAATACCTATTACATCTTCTATTTCTTTTCTAACCTCTTCAGCTCTAGAGCTTGGAAGGTCAATCTTGTTTATTACTGGCACAATTTCTAAATCATTATCCATTGCTAAATAACAGTTTGCTAGTGTTTGAGCTTGTATTCCTTGAGTTGCATCAACTACAAGAATTGCTCCCTCACACGCTGCAAGACTTCTTGAAACTTCATATGTGAAGTCTACATGTCCTGGAGTATCTATAAGATTTAATATATATTCTTCTCCATTTTCTCTCTTATATACAAGTCTAGCTGCTTGAGATTTGATAGTTATACCTCTCTCTTTTTCTAGATCCATTGTATCAAGAACTTGTTGCTCCATTTCTCTTTGAGTTAAAGTTCCTGTTTTTTCAAGGAGTCTATCCGCAAGTGTTGATTTACCATGGTCGATATGTGCTACTATTGAAAAGTTTCTAATAAATTGCTTTTTATCCATAATTCAATCTGTCCTTTTTTTATAAAATTTGAACAGTGTTCACCCCCATTGTAAAATAAGTCAAGTTAGATTATACCATAACTTATATTATATTATAATCGTTACTCTTATATTTGGGTAACAAAATTTTTAAAACAATCGATACCATAATCTATAGTATCAATAACATATAAAAACCCTCTACCTATATATGTCTCATTTAAATTCAATGAATACTTCCCCATAAGTAATATAACTCCGTCCTTTGTATCATAAGTTTTAAAGAAACTTTCATCCTTTGTTAACTCTTCTATATCAAGACCTGTATCTTCTTTTATTTTTTCATAATCAATATCAGTCTTTTCATATTTACTATTACTAAAGGTACTTGTTGCTTTTAAATTAATTGTAAACACAGCCCATGTTCCCATTATCAAAATGCTAGAAAATAATATAGCATATAAAAATTTTCGCAAAAATAAAACACCCCCTAAATTACACTATCTATAAGGGTGTCCATTTCTATCTATATATATTCATTTTAAGGATTATTATTTTTATAATGAACCTCTTCAGCTATAAGTCTTGCTACATATTTAGCTGTTGCATGTACTTCTTCTGGAAGATTTGGCTCTCCTCCAACTTCTATAAGTGTTGTATTTTTCATTATATCCTGATTATATTTACTCAATCCCCTATTCACAGTTCTTATAGGTTTTGCAAGTCCTGGAAATAAGCTATTTGCCATACTATACATTCTTTGGTTCATTGCATTTGTAGAGTCAAAATACTGACTATTTCTTGTATCCACAAATATTATTGCTCCAACATTTTCACCATTTACTTCTCTTGTTACAGCATGTTTTTTATCCATACCTACCCCATCTCTATGAAGATCTATAACAATATCAAACTCACCATACTGCTCACTATATTTTTGAACTGTTTCTCTTGACCTTTTATATGAATCTTGATACATTACATCATGCTTTGTTTCATCATGTATAACAGAAATTCCATAGTATTCTTCAAGTTCCTTTGCAATTAAATCCCCAACTCCAACAATATTACTATTTTTATCTGCTGTAAAATTCCCCTTTACATTAAATCCTTCATCACTATGCGTTTGGTATAATAAAACTTCTGGATTACTGCTATCAAGTTCTTTAACTATATCTGCATTTCTAACTCCACTTGGGTCTACTTTTGGCTTATCTTTAACTTTTTCTTTATCTATATTATCATCATTTAAAACAAATGATTCTATATCATTTTGTGTTTTTATTTCTGCCTTTGCAAGTTCATTAAAACCTCCAAATCCTGGAATTTGCATAGCAAGTATCGTACTTGAATTTATTTTATCTATTCCAAGTGTCTCTTTAACTAAGCTTTTAATATCCACTATTGACTCCTCATAAGAAGCCTCATCATAATATGTACCTTTAACCATTGGCAGTCCTGCATTTAAAATTTGTACATATGCATGTGAATCTCTTGTTTCATTATCTAAAAATATCTTAACAAATCTTGTCATAAAAACTAAACTTAAAACTAAAAACAATAATAAACCAACTGGAAAATCATTATTCTTTCTCCGAACATTATGTTGCTTTTGTATCACAAAATATCCCCTCCTCTCTAAACAATATATGAGGAAGGGACAATTATTATGTTATCTATTTTGAGAACTCCATAATTTCCATACTATCAATATCTGGTTGCAATGCTATGTTAATTCCATTAGCTATAACCTTTGATGTACAACTTATAATTTCATCAATTTCTTTTGGTGTTACTATTAAATCACCAACATAAGGATTTAATAAATTTCTTATCATTATAGATTTTTCATTTCTATCTATATTTTTAAGCATTTCATAAAAATCTTTATTATCTGTTTTTTCTATAAGCTCATCTATAACTAAATCAATTGCATCATTAGCAATTGTTCCTGCATCTACAACCATAGGAACTCCAACTGCTATAACTGGGACTCCTAAAGTTTCTTTATTTATTTTCATTCTATTATTTCCAACACCCCCACCTGGTGATATTCCTGTATCTGAAATTTGTATGCTTCTTGAAACTCTTGAAAGTTTTCTTGACGCAAGTGCATCAACACATATCACCACAGCAGGTTTAAGCTTATCTACAATCGATTTTATTATCTCAGCTGACTCAATCCCCGTATTTCCAAGAACACCTGGTGAAATTGCACATACAAGCCTTAACTCATCACTCATTTCTTCTGGTGCAAGTTCACTTAAATGTCTTGTTACAAGTATTTTTGATACAACATTTGGCCCAAGTGAGTCTGGTGTAACATCAGAATTTCCAAGACCTACCACAAGTGCCAAATCATTTTTTTTAATATTTATTACCTTCTCAAGACATCCCGCAAGTATATGTGCTGCTGACTCTGTCATTCCAAAATCATAGCTATTGCAAATCGGCATATCTATTGTTATGTACTTTCCTATATCTTTACCAATCTTCTTTTTACCTTCTTCATTTATAACATTAACAGTTGTAACCTTGATTTCATCAATGTTTTCTTCTTCAACTATTATTCCATCAATTTCTCCTTTAGTGTGTTTTTTAAATATTTCACTTTTCTCTAAGGCTAAGTCAGTTCTAACATTAAACATATAAACACCTACTTTTAAAATTTATGTATATTAGTATCTTGTCCACTTTCTAATTATTTATCCAAGCTTAGAGTTTGATTATCTTTTTAAATTTTAAAAAGCCCTTGAATTTATAAAATTTAAATGCTATAATTACCTTTGTTAAATAATGAACTCGTATGCAGTTTCCCCAAATTGCATATATGTTAAAACATTGAAAGGGGTGAACTAGAATGGCAAATATTAAATCATCAAAAAAGAGAATCAACGTAACTGCTACTAAAACTTTAAGAAATAAGATGCTTAAATCAGCTCTTAAGACTGTTATAAAGAAATTTGAAGCAGCTGTTGAAGCTAAGAATATCGAAGAAGCTAAAGTTCTTTATACTTCTGCTGCTAGAACATTAGATATGTCAGTAAGCAAAGGAATAGTACATAAGAACATGGCTGCTAGAAAGAAATCAAGATTAGCAAGCAAGTTATCTGCTATGGCTTAATTTTTTATGGTGTTAGACATCTAACACCTTTCTTTTTTAGTAAGAATTTTTTTATTCTACTAAAAAAAGAAGTGCCTTTTATCGGCACTTCTTTTTTTATATATTTTTATTTAAACTAAAATATTTATAACCATAAGCTCCATCTCTGTTCTTCTATTAAGATTTGATCTACTCTTAAGGTTTTTCTCTGTTTCAAGGCTTAAACTCAATGCCTTTTTAATAACAACATCACTAAATCCATTACTTTGTTTTGAAAGTTTATCAACTATAAAGTTAGGAAGTCCCATCTCTCTTGCAACTTCTTCAGTTCTCATACCTGCATTAACTGCATTTTTTATTGTGTATAACTTTTGGAACTGCCCCTGAACAAGCCTTAGTACTGAAAGTGGCTCTTCACCTTTATTAAATAGTTCATTCATTAAATCTATGGCCTTACTTGGCTTTTTCAATGAAATAAGATCTATCAAATCAAATATATCATCTTCACTATTTCCTTGTTTCATCATATCAATATCAGCTTTTGTTATTTCTCTACCAACAGTATAATTTACAAGTTTATCAATTTCTCTCTCAATTATATCAAAATTACTATGGACAAGTTCACTAAAATATCTAAGTTCTATCTTGCCAATATCTTTTCCTTTTGATTTAAATATTTGTTCAATTCTACTATAAAGTCTTACACCTTTTAATTTCTCTACTGAAACAATTGTGCAGCCTTTTTTCTCAAGTGCTAGAAGCTTTCTAACTTTATTTGCTCTATCTCTTTTATCATTTAAAAGGAAGTACGCTATAAGAACTGTACTTTCTGGTGGATTTTCAAAATAACTCTTTGCTTTTTCATAAAAGCTTTTTGATTCACTATCACATTTATCTTTAAAAAAATTTGCTCTTGCAATAACAACGGCTCTTTTTTCAGTCATAAATGGCAATGTTTCACATGCATTCATAAAAGTATTAAAATCTAAATCTATCGCATCATATTTGACCATATTTAAATCTTTAAACATAGGGTCTATTGTTTTTGATATAATTTTTGATATTGCTTCTTTTATAAGTATTTCATCAAGTCCACAAAAAACATATACATTTTTCAGCTTATTTGCTTTTAAATCTCCTTCTAATTTATCCAAATCTATCACATCTAAATTCCTCTTTCATCTATATAAATTCTATCTTTAATTAAGATTGCTTTTTCATCATTATTTAGCAAGTCAATTATACCACAATTCTGCCCTCTTAACATAATAAAAGACTCATCTATGTCGCCTTTTATTATTATCTTCATTTCTCCATTTCCATATACTAATTTATTTTTATTTACAGGTACTATCTCACTTACTCTATATTCTTTCGCTAATGCCTTTATAAAATAATCTGAATCACTATTTGTGTAAGCTATTCTACTAAATCCAGACCTTATAATAATTGCCTTACTAAAGTTTTTTTCATATACAGACACAGTCGTAAAAAAAGAAAATTGAGATAATATTAATAGCCCAAGTAACATATAATTAATCTTTATATATACCCTTGAAAGGTGTCCCTTATACATTAAATAAAACACCATAAAAATTAAAAGATATATAACTGCATAAATATCATCACAGTAATATGATTTGATTGAATAATACTTTAAATATTCTAATATTACTTCAAAAACTCCAAATAAAAATTTTAATATACTATTCAAAAAAACAAAACTTATTTTAAGTAAAAATAAAATTACAGATAAAATCCCAAATGGAAGTGCTATATAAATTACCGGTGTTAAAAATAAGCTTCCTAGCAAAAAATTCATTGAAAACTCACCAAAATATATTATTAAAATAGGATAAACAAATACTTGTGCTGAAAAGCTAAGTGATATTGATTTGCTAATAAACTCAGGAAGCCTCCTAAACGCATACTGAAACCTCTCACTAAATAAAAATATGCCAAGTGTTGCAAAGTAACTCAGAAGAAATCCAAGGTCAAATATATAAGCAGGCTTTATAAGAATCAAAGGAATAGCTGATAAACCTAGTGCTGTTATAGAGCTATAATTTTTATTAACTTTAACTGCAAGTTCTAGTATTATAAGCATTGTAAAAGCTCTCATACCAGATGCTGTAAGCCCTGTTATAATTACATAGATAAAAGTTATTGGAATTGCTATTTTTTCATTTAAAATCTTTTTAAGCATAGCGTATAAAAAAACTATATGAAATCCAGAGATACAAATAAGATGTAAAATCCCCACATCTTTAAAATCTTCCTTCATTCCATCTTCTATATAATCCTTATTTCCAAATATTAAAGCTGTTGCTATTGCACCTTTACTTTCTCCTATTTTTTCTTTTATATATTGATAATATCTTACACTTATATTTCTCAAATAATATACAAAATCTTTATCTTCTTTTATTAGTTTTTTTAAAAATAAATGTCCATTATTATTTCTTTCCATACTTATTTCTTCTTTAAACTTCCCACTAAAACTGACTTTCGTATGTACATCAAGTGGTTTATTTGAATATAAATAAAATTCTCGACCTCTATGACTTGCTATGTAATAATCATCATAACTTTTTTCTATTCTAACTGTGAATATATCCGCTCTATTAACTCCAAAATTATAATAAGATACACTCGCACAGAGTCCTATAATCATAAACAAAATAACTATAATAAAGCATTTTCTATCATATATAAAAAAGAAAAGCACAATTATAGGTACAGTAAATATTACTGCCCCAAATTGCACTTTTTCATAAGCAACATATATTAATATTCCAAGTAGACTAGCTACTAAAATATCTATTATTGGATTTTTAAATTCTAACTTTTCTATATACTTCACACAATCACCCTATATGTGATTTTTGCCATCTTTTTAAGATTAATTCAATAATTGTATAAATAATTAAAATTCCTATTAAAATTAAAATCCCTTTTAAATTTATACTTTTTAAAATAAAAACATAGCATCCTATAAAGATTAAAAATACAAGAATATTAATTATCGAAAGTTTTTTACTTTGTGTATTTTTAATATCTATACTTCTAATTAATACACTAATCATTATGAAGTAATACATAACTGTAAAACTAACAAAACTTATATCTAAATATTTTTTTAAAATGCTTACTGCTAAAATAAATAATGCAACTCGTATAACAACTGTTATAAGCTCTTTTATTATATCCCTACTAGCATAATTATCTTCTACGTTAAATTCTAAATATGATATTAATGGAATTATTAGAATATTAAATATAACTATTGGAATAGTGCTAAAAGCTATTTTATCAAACATAAATATACTATAAATCAATAATATTAACTGATATATAAATATTGATTTATAAGTACTTAAAGCTTGTCCTAAATATTCAACTAATTTAATTCCTTCTGTACTAAGTACTAAAAAACTTTCTAGCATATTTTCTTTTATATTAAAACTACTCATTTTTTTCAAAAGTTTTGCTGGTTTTTCTCCTGAAACAATTCCAACATCTGATAATATAACACTTGGCATATCAGATAAATTTTCCCCAACAGCAGCTACTGAATATCCTTCACTTGTGAAAAGAGATATTATCTTACTTTTAATTGCAGGGGTAATTCTACATAGCACTCTAGTTCTTGATAAAACATCTATAAATTCATTCTTTTCAAGTGCTAATAATTCTACTCCTGATATAACTTCTTCCATACCCTTTGCAATATTTAAATCCATCGCAAGTCTTGTTGCAGTAATTTTATTATCATCTGTAATCATAATTGGAAGAACATTATTATTTTTAAGTTTTTGAATCATTTCTTTTGCATTATCTTTAATCTGATTTTCAAAACCTACTATTCCCACAAAAACAAGATTACTCTCAACATTTTCATCCTCACTAGGTTCATAACTAAAACTTCTATATGCAAATCCAACTGTTTCATATGATTTATTTGATATGTTAAAATCTATCATTCTTATTTTTTCTATATCAGCATCTGTAATCTCTCTTTCTATTCCATCAATCATAATATATTTACAAGCATTAAGCACTTCATCAACATATCCCTTGACACTAGCTCTATAATTTTTTCTAACTCTATTGACGCTAGTTCTAATACCATCATCTGACCTATTAAATATATTTGGTTTCTGCCCTAAAATTGTTGCCTTAAATATCCCTTTAGAATTACAAAACTTAAGTATTGAACCATCTATAATGCTTCCACTATATTTATTCTCTTCCCTATTAAAAGTTGAATTATTATTAAGTATTCCAATCTCTAAAACTCTCTCTATATTTGTGTTTTTAGTATCAAGATTTTTCATATCATCAATAATTTCTTCTGATGTATATATAACCTTAAAATTCATACTATTTTCTGTAAGTGCAGAAACTTTAGGAATAAAAAATACATCTATTCTTTCAAGTCTTTCTAAATACTCAATACTTTCTATATCTATATTTATTTCATTTAAACTTCTTTTTTTCATCTTAAAATAAATACTTTCTGTTGTTCCAAGATTTACTGTACTAGCTAAAAACCAAATAAGTGGTATTAGCTGACTATTATGCTTATTATCTAAAATTAAAAATGTTGCTGTTGTAAAAATGCAAACTAACGTTAAAATTACAACCGTAAATCTTGAATTAAGACTTATATCATCGCCTATTATCTTACTTCTAAGGTCAGACACTTTTAAATAGCTTAAGAGCCTTCCAATTTGAGTGTCATTACCGATACTTACTACTATTCCTTTTGCACTTCCACCAGTAACTCTTGTCCCCCTAAAGACCATATTATTAATCTCAGATAAACTTTTAACTCTTTCTATTCTTGCACTATGCTTTCTAACATCACTATCTACTGATGTTATATTCCTTTCATTAACTGTTAAGTTTTTTTCTTCTATAATTCTTATATCTGCTGATATAATATTTCCTTTTGCTAAAAAAACAAGATCACCAACTGTTAAAATATCAGCTTTTACAGTATCACGAACCCCTGACCTTATAATACTTACATCTGTATAATTAAGAGATGATAATTGTTCTGACTTTTTCTTTTTTCTTCTATATTCTAAAACCCTTAAAGTTATCTTTACAAGCAAAATAGCTACCATAACTCCACTTAAAATATATGATTTATATAATATTGAAACTACTAAAGCAATTAAAAGAAGATAAAAATCTCTAATTTTAAAAACATTTCTTATAGCTCCTTTTTCCATACTAATTTTAATTTTATTTTCCCCATATCTATCTACATTCTCAGAAAGTTGCTTATATGATAACCCTCTATCCTTATCACTATTCAACTCATTTATAACTTCATCAACACTTGAACTATAAAATGTTTTCACCATACATTCCACCCATCTATAAATCTTCGATTAGATTATTATATTACTTTTTTTCCCATTTGTCATTATTTTTTATAATTTGTATAATATTCTATTTTCCTTTAGGATTAAACATCAAAGCTATAATATAAGCGAATACAATAGCTCCTCCAATCCCACCTGAACACCCTTTAAGTCCCCCTGTAAATATACCAATTATCCCCTCTTCTCTAACTGCTTTCATAACTCCTTTTGATAAAGAATATCCAAATGAAGGCAATGGAACACTAGCACCTGCACCTGCAAATCTAATTATTTTTTCATATATTCCAAACAAGCCAAGCACAAAACCTATTGTTAAAAATAAAATTAACATTTTAGCTGGCTTTAACCCTGTCTTATCTTTTATAATCTGTCCTACAACACACATTCCTCCACCAACAACAAAAGATAAAATATATTTCATCTAGTTCTCCTTCTTCTCATATTCGATTGAAACTGCGTGTGCAATTCCTGCTATACTCTCACCTTGCATTATAGATGTAGAACTTAAGAGTGCACCTGTTGAAACTATTAATACCTTTTTAAAAGTTCCATTAAGAAGCCCTTTATATATATAAGAACATAGCATCACAGCACAACATCCACAGCCACTTCCCCCTGAACCAACTGATTGTTTTTCTTTTTCAAAAATAATATCTCCAAAGTCTATATAATTTTTTTTAATATTATAGCCATATTCAAGCAAAAGATTTTCTGTCATCTCTTTACCAAGACTCCCTAAATCTCCAGTTGCAATTAAATCATAATCACTAGGATTTCTTCCTGTATCAACAAAATGTTTATATATAGTATCTACAGCAGCAGGTGCCATTGCAATCCCCATATTTTCTGGGTCTTTTACACCATAATCCTTAACTATTCCAGTTGTTACATATGTTAAATATGGATAATCACCAAAAGGAGCTAGAAGCATAGCCCCAGCTCCTGTCACAGTCCACTGTGCTTCATCTTTTCTTTGCCCACCATATTCTAGTGGGAATCTAAATTGTCTCTCAGCAGAGCAAAAATGAGATGATGTTGCAACTATTGAGTATTTAGAATATCCACTGTTTATAATCATCCCAGCAAGCGCTAAAGATTCTGTCATTGTAGAACAAGCCCCATAAAGCCCAAAGAATGGAATCCTAAGTTCTCTTGCTGCAAAGTTTGAAGCCATAGTCTGATTAAGTAAATCTCCTGCAAAAAGATAGTTTATATCTTCCTCTTTTAAATTTTTCTTTTTAATAGTTTCTTTAATCGCAGTATAAAGAAAATTGCTTTCAGCCCTTTCGAAGCTTTTCTCCCCTTTTTTATCATCCGAAATAATAATATCAAAATACGTACCATATGGACCTTCACTCTCCTTTGTTCCTACTATACTTGTTGCTTCTATAATTCTTGGCTTATTTTCAAGAATAACTGTTTGTTTTCCAACTCTTTGTTTAAACATTTATATAATCACCTCAAAAGCACATAATAAATAATATATAATTCCTAGTATAAAAGACTCTAAAACTCCAAAAACCAAAACTGGTCCAGCAATCTTAAACATATTAGAAGAAATTCCAATAATATAGCCCTCACTTTTATGCTCCATTGCAGCTGAAACCATTGCATTAGCAAAACCTGTTATAGGAACTAAAGTTCCAGCACCTGCAAAACTTGCAATCTTATCATAAACTCCAATTCCAGTTAGGAACGCCCCTATAAAAATCATTATAATTGGTAGTGCTACATTTGCTACCTCATTTGAAGTCCCAAAATAAATCATTATATTTTTTATAATCTCCCCACAAAGACATATACTTCCACCCACCCAGAATGCATGGAAGCACCTTTTTAAAAGATTACCTCTCTTTTTTTGATTAACTAATTCATCAAACTTTTTCTTCACTTTATTATCTTTTTTATATCTACTCATAAAAACTCCAATTTTAATTTATTCTTTTTTAGTATCTGTTTTTATCTACTCATTATTCAAAATAAACAAAAAAATAGCTCCTAAATAGTTAACTAACTACTTAAAAGCTATTTTTTATATTTTATTATGTCTCTCATTTTTAGTCATCCTTTAATTTTTCTCTTATCTTTACAAGTATCTTCTTTTCAATCCTTGATACTTGAACCTGACTTATACCCATAAGCCTTGCTACTTCGCTTTGTGTTTTATCTTTATAATAACGCAGTACAATTATCTTTCTTGCTTTTTCATCTAAACTTCTTATTGCATCTTTTAGTGCTATTCTTTCTATCATATCTGTGTTTTCTTGAAGATTTTCTGATAACTTATCTATAAATAATATAGGATTACCTTCACCCTGATGTATAGTATCATACAAATAACTCATATTATTAACTGACTCAAGTGCAAATAAAACTTCTTCCTTAGGCATCTTAACATGCTCTACAAGTTCTGATATTGTTGGTTCTCTGCCAAGTTCTTTTGCAAGTCTTTCCCTATCAAAATAAAGTTTTTGTGCTGTTATTTTAACATTTCTACTTACTTTTATCATTCCATCATCTCTGATAAATCTCTTAATTTCTCCAAGAATCATTGGAACTGCATATGTAGAAAACTTAACTTCAAAAGTTGGATCAAAATTTTGTATAGCTTTTACAAGTCCCATAGAACCAAGCTGAAAAATATCATCATACTCATATCCTCTATTTAAAAACTTTCTGCAAAGAGATGATACAAGAGGCGTATTAATTTCTATCAGTTCGTTCATAGCCTCACTATCACCCTCTTTAGCAAGTAAAACAAGTTCAGTATTTCTTGCATAATTAGGTTTTGTAGCTTTTATATTAGATGTTGTTTCCATAATCACCACCTATTCTACTTTACCAATTTTTTTCTTCATGATAACCTTAGTTCCAAGTAATTTATCACTTTCAATTGCTACTTCATCCATAAATGATTCCATTACTGTAAACCCCATCCCTGATCTTTCAAGTTCTGGTCTTGATGTATATAGTGGCTCTCTTGCCTGTTCTACATCTTCTATCCCTATTCCACTGTCTGAAACCATTATCTCAATAGTTTGCTTACAAATACTTAAATCTAAAGTAACTATTTTACTTTCATCATTTTGATATCCATGAATTATTGCATTTGTTACAGCTTCTGAAACTGCTGTTTTTATGTCTTGCATCTCATCAATTGTTGGGTCAAGCTGTGCTACAAGTCCTGAAACAGCTATCCTAGCAAATGATTCATTTTCTGATTTTGCTAAAAACTCAATTTTAATCCTATTTTCCATTATAATAAACCCCTCCCACTTATCATATACCGTAAATCAAACTATAAATTTTTAACAGCTTCATCTACACTTTTATAAACTTTTATAATTTTAAAAATCCCTGAAAGTTCAAAAATCCTCTTAATACTTCCCGAAACACTAGCTATACCAACTATTCCATTCCTAATAGATAGCTTTTTATATCTACCTATTATAACACCAATCCCAGAACTATCCATAAAACTAACCTCTGAAAAATCAAATATAAGTTTTTTAACATCTAGTCTATCCAATCTATCATCAACCTTAGTTCTAACTTCTTGCGCAGAATGATGGTCAAGTTCTCCACTAAGCTCCACAATAAGAAGTTTCCCCTTTGATTTAAAATCTATATACAATCAAAAAACACCTCCTACATTACAAGTAATCTTTTCCATATTTTACCATATTTATTTTTAATGGTCAACATATTATAAAATTTTATAGCATATATTATATGTAAAATCAAAATAGACACTCGCAAAAGCAAATGTCTATTTTAAATCTATTCATATTTTTCAAGTTCTAAGTTTATTGCAGTAGCAATATCTTCAAAAGTATTACCATCTTCCATCATTAAAATATCTATGGCATCATTTATATCTTTCATAGTATAAATATGGAATTCCCCTTTTTCTATCGCCTCTTCAACTTCTTTACTTAAAATCAATTCATCCTTATTACTCTCAGGTATTAAAACACCTTTTCCAATATGCGAACTAATTGTATTGCAAGTTCTAAAAAAACCTTCTATCTTTGAATTTACTCCACCAATTGGTTGAACATCTCCAAATTGATTAAGTGAACCTGTAACTGCAATTTTTTGATTTATTGGAAGTTTACTAAGTGCTGAAAGCATTGCTATAATCTCTGCAACTGATGCACTATCACCATCAAGTCCTCCATATAATTGTTCAAAACTAATATGAAAATCTACTGGGGTATCTTTATATGCATCTAAATAGTTATTTAAAAACCCTCTTAAAATATTTATAGATTTATTATGAATTGAACCACTCATATTACTTTCTCTTTGAGTATCTACAATTTTCCCTGTTCCCTTATAAGCTACACAAGTAATTCTTATAGGCTTTCCAAAACTCAAATATCCAGTATCTATAACTGATAATCCATTTATACTTCCAACTATTCTATCATTAATATTTATAAGTAATTTATTTTCTTTAAAAAGCTTTTGATATTCTGCCTCATAAAGACTTTTTTTATATGATGATTCTACAATATCTTGTGCTTTTATAATATTTCTCTTACTTCTTTTTGCACTTGTATTAGCAAGTGTTAATATTTTCTCAATTTCATCAACATCCCATAAAAGTCTATTTCTACTTCCAGACTTTCTCGCTAAATATTTACCAAGTTCATTTATAGCCTTATCTGTTATCTCAATAATTTCACCATCATCAACTAATTTTTTTACATAGCTAAATAAATTTGATTTAACTCTTTCAGTTAAATCTACAATAGAATTAACCTCTTCCATTACTCCAAATATTTTAGCAAAGTCTTCATCATTATTATAAAGAATATCGTAACTTGAAAAATCTCCAATTAATACTACTTTAATATTTATAGGTATATCTTCAGGTTTTAATCCATTTAAAGATAGAAAATCTAAATATGCACCTCTATCATAATTTAATGTAACTCTATTATTAAGCAGTGCTCTTCTTAAATAATAATATGCATTAGGATTAGTTAAAAGGGAATTAAGTCTTATAATTATGCACCCCTCATTAGCCTTTAAAATAGACCCTGGCTTTATCAATGATACATTTGTTGCATATCCACCGTTGCTACTACTTTCATATTCTATACTCCCAAATAAATTACTTATAGATGGGTCTTCTTCAAATATAACTCTTGGCTTTGCATAATTACTATTATCAACAAGAACATTAACAACATACCTTGTAAGCACTTCACCAATCTTTGCTTCATCATCTTCATAAATCATAGAATAATTTTCTACAACAATATTCTCTATCTCTTCACAAATATCTAGTAAATACTTTTTGGCCTTTAAAATCCCATCATCTGATGAATCTTCAAATTCTTCAAGTATATCTTCTTTTATATTTTCAGTTTCTTCTACTAAGTATGCTATAAAAATATCTTTTAATTTATCTATAGATTCACTTTCCATATCTGTTAACTTTTCTAATATCTCACTAGCATCATCTTTTAATTTATTCATTTTTTCTGTTAGTTCATAATCTAGTACATCTTCCTCTTCACTTTTTATATCTTCATTTAAATCAACATCTTCGTCCTCTTCTTCATCTTCAATAGGTATAAATGTAATTCCAACTGATGTTGCTTTAAGTTCAAATCCTTCATCTTTTGCAGCCTCTATAAGTTCTGCAATATAACTATTTCTTAGCTTACTAACATATCCTATTATTTTTTCTTTTTCTTCATTAATATCAGAGTTATAAAATGTAAAAATCTTATCAGTATACAAACTTATTATATTTTCTAAATATGTTTTAAGCTTGATACCATATGAATTTTTAATTAAAAGTGTTTTAGGTTCTCTATGATTATCATAAGTTATATAACAAATATCCTTTGGTTTATCCTTATTCATCATAAAACTATCTATATTTTTGACTATCCCTTTTAGCTTTTTATTAGAAAAGCTATCTACTAAATAAACATGAAAACCATCTTTATCTATACTAAGAGCATCCTCAATAGTTGTATAGACTTTACTATCCTCGCATCTAGATTCGCTACAATCTCCATCAACTAAGAAATTAGTGTTATAAATTATTTCCCTTGGAGTTAACTCTCTTTTCATAAAATTTCTACTTGAAAAATCAAGATTATATAATCTTAATTTATTAAAGCAGCTACCTCCTCTAAAGTAATATATTATATTAATATTCCTAAACACCTGAATTAGCTATTCATTTAGAGCAATTTCTTTTAAATTTATTTTCGACAAATTCTACGAACTATATATAAAACAAAAAATGCCATGCTATAAAAGCATGACATTTAAAATTCCTTCTAATTTCTAGTAAGATGAATCTGAAACTTTTCCTTCACAGATTGCAATTCCTGCTGAAGCACCAATTCTTGTTGCCCCACTATTAATTACAGCTTCTGCATCAGCTAAGCATCTAACTCCACCTGAAGCTTTAACTCCCATTTCTATTCCTACTGTTTCTCTCATCAGTTTAATATCCGCAGGTGTAGATCCACCTGTTGAGAAACCTGTTGAAGTCTTAACAAAATCAGCTCCTGCTTCTTTTGCAAGTTCACAAGCTTTAACTTTTTCTTCATCTGTTAATAAACATGTTTCTATGATAACTTTGTTTAAAGCTTTACCTTTTGATGCTTCAACCACAGCCTTAATATCATTTCTAACATAATCATAATCTCTATCTTTTAATCTTGCGATATTAATTACCATATCAACTTCATGAGCACCTTTTTCAATTGCATCCTTAGTTTCGAATGCTTTAACTTCTGTTGTATTTGCTCCTAAAGGGAATCCTATAACTGTACAAACTTTGACTTCACTTCCTGCTAGCATTTTAGCCGCTAGTTCTATGTTGCTTGGGTTAATACAAACTGAAGCAAACTTATATTCTAAAGCTTCCTTACATATTTGCTCAACACTTTCTCTACTTGCATCAGCCTTTAAAATTGTATGATCTATCATTGATGCTAATTTTTGTTTATCCATTTGTCATTCCTCCTATTAGTAAAAAACTATACCCTTATTATAAAACAGATAATTTGAAACGTCTACATTCTAGCCTTTTTATGTCAAACAATTCTTTATAATTTATAATTTTATACATTTTATTAATAAAATATATCAGTTTACTATATTATTAGTTACATAAAATCAGTTTTATAATCAATATCATTATGTTATAATTAATGTCATAACAACAAATTTATTTGTTATTAATTGGAATTATAATTATTTTGCATTGAAAAGGAGTATTATAATGGGATTTAAAGATAAAATGTCTAAGTATTACACAGATTCTTACATGAAAAAATATGGAGATAGATTAACATCTTTCCAAGGAAGTGTTCTTTCTGTAAAAGTTGAGGAAAAGAGCATACTTGGAATTTTCCATAAAATAAATGTTACTTTAATGGTCAGACCTGATAGAACTAAAATTGTTTCAAGATGTACTTATAATAAGAATCGTTGGTTCAAAAAGCCTACATTCCTTTCTGTAAGACAAGGAAATAATGTAATAATACAAGGTTTAAAGTCAGTTAAAGATACTAAAGAGTATACTGAAATAAGTAATCTACTTAACTTAACAACTAAGCAAGACCTTATACCAGTAGACCATTCTCAAATGAAAAGACAAAGACAGCAACAACCGAGAATGAAATAACATCAAAAACTTAGCTATTAAAAAGCTAGGTTTTTTTGCATAAAAAAAGCTTTCTATTTATAACTACTTACAAATAGAAAGCTTTTTAATTTACTTTTTAACTTTAATTAATAGATAAACACTATTTATTAATGCTATTACTGCTGAGAAGAATATTACAAGTAACCAATGTCTAAGTCCAAGTGCTACTGTATGGAATATTCCAGCAAAGAATGGTATATAAAGTATTCCAAGTAACATTAATACTGAAATTAAAACTGCACCTACAAGATATACATTAGTGAATAGTTTAATTTCAAATATAGAATGTCTTTCTGACCTACACTCAAATACATGTATAAGCTGTGACATAACAAGAGTTGAAAGTGCTATTGTTCTACAAGTATCTAAATCCATATTAAAATATAATCCTGATAAGAATGATAAAAGTGTACAAAGTCCTATAAGAACTCCTCTAATAGCTATCTTCTCTTTAAGTCCTCTTGCAAAGATACTTTCATTTTTCTCTCTTGGTGTTTGATTCATAATATCAGGGTCACCAGGGTCTACTCCAAGTGCTATAGCTGGCAGTCCATCTGTTGCAAGATTTACAAATAAAATTTGTATTGGAAGCATTGGTATTGGAAGTCCACATAAACTAGCAAGGAACATAGTTAAAACTTCCCCAAGATTACAAGATAAAAGATATCTTATAAACTTTCTTATATTATCATAAATAGTTCTTCCCTCTTCTACTGCCGAAACTATAGTTTCAAAATTATCATCCATAAGAATCATAGAAGCAGCTTCCTTTGTAACATCACTTCCTGATATCCCCATAGCAATTCCAATATCAGCTTCCTTTATAGCAGGAGCATCATTTACTCCATCACCTGTCATTGCAACAATATTTCCTTTCTTTTTAAAAGCCTTAACAATTCTAAGCTTATGTGCTGGACTAACTCTTGCAAAAATCCTAATATTATCAATCTTAGAATTTAAATCTTTCTCACTCATTTTTTCAAGCTCGTCACCAGTTATAACCTGATTATCTGAATTTGCAATTCCAAGATTTCTACCAATCGCAAATGCTGTATTTCTATGGTCACCAGTTATCATTACAGGTTTAATTCCTGCAAGTTTACATTTAAGTACAGAATCTTTAACTTCTTCTCTTGGTGGATCTATAATTCCAACAAGTCCAACAAACACAAGATTTTCTTCAATGCTATCATCATGCTTTACATTGCTTTCTTTATATGCACCTGCAATACATCTAAGTGCTCTCTTACTCATATTATCCATAGACTCTAAAATCATTTTCTTTTTTTGCTCTGTAAGAGTTCTTATAGTTCCATTTTCTAAAATATGAGTACATTTAATTAAAACTCTCTCTGGAGCTCCCTTAACATAAGCACATTCTCTTCCACCTTCATTTATAATTACAGACATCATTTTCCTAGATGAATCAAATGGAATATCAAAAACTCTATTAACATTTGATATTGCTGCTTCAAGTAAAGAAACTTCCTTAAAATATAATTTTATAAGAGCAGTTTCTGTTGGGTCACCATGAAGTGCCTTATCCATAATTTGCTTAGAAAAATCATAATTACAATCATTACAATAAACAAAACTTCGAAGAAGTTTAGAGTTTCTTGGAAGTTCTTTCTCATCAACTCTATAAAACTTTCCATCTACAAAAACTTCTTTAACAGTCATCTTATTTTGAGTAAGAGTTCCTGTTTTATCACTACATATTACAGATGTACACCCAAGTGTTTCAACTGCTGGTAACTTTCTAACAAGAGCTTTTCTCTTAAGCATTCTTGAAACTCCAAGTGCAAGTGCAACTGTTACAATTGCTGTAAGCCCCTCTGGAATTGCTGCCACTGCAAGACTTACTCCAAGTAGGAACATTTCACCTATTGGATTACCTCTTAATACCCCAAGAACAGTAACAAGTCCACAAACAACTAAACATATAATAACAAGAATTTTTCCAAGACCTTCAAGCCTTTCTTTAAGTGGTGATTTCTCATCCTCAATATTATCAAGCATATTTGCAATCTTACCCATCTCAGTATCCATACCAATTTGAGTAATCACAAGAAGTCCTCTACCTTTAGTTATAGTCGTCCCCATAAATAAAGAATTATTTCCTCTTTGCTCACTTTTATTAACACCTACTGACTCACCAGTTAATAATGATTCATCTGCCATAAGATTAGTACATTCTAAAAGTTCCCCATCTGCTGGAACTCTATCACCAGCCTCTAAAACTATAATATCACCTAAAGTAATTTCTTCTGTTGAAATTACCTTAACATTATTATCTCTTATAACCTTACAAGTTGGTGCTGACATAGCCTTTAATGCATCTAATGATTTTTCAGTCCTAAACTCTTGTATAAAACCAAGAACTGCATTTAAAACTACAATAATGCAAATAGTTATAGCATCTGCAATATCCCCCATAAGTCCAGAAATAACAGTTGCTCCAAGTAAAATCCATGTTATAAAATCATTAAACTGTGAAAAAAATATTTTAATCGCTGATATTTTATTATTTTTTATTATTTCATTAAACCCATACTTTTCTTGTCTTCTTCTAGCTTCTGAGCTTGTTAAACCTCGTGACATAACTTTTTGTTCTTCCAAAATTTCTCCCCCCATTTCTAATTAAAACTTCTTTCATAATATATGTTATGTATAGCAAATTTTAGAACTAATCTACCGAAGTTATTCACCTTAAAACTTTACATTTTATTGAACAAGCTTTAAAATATAATTATATTAATATGCTAAATTATTAATACACAAAGGAGATTTAAAAATGAAAGATGTAATTTATATTTCAGGACACAGAAATCCTGATACAGACTCAATCTGTTCAGCACTTTCATATGCTGAGTTTAAAAATAAAACTCAAAGCATACCTGCTGTACCAGTAAGACTTGGAAATGTTAGTCAAGAAACTCAATATGCTCTTGATTACTTTAACGTAGATGCACCTATGTTAATAGATACAATGAAATTAAAAGTTGAAGACTTAGACATAGATACAATAAGCCCAATAGCTCCTGATGCTTCAATAAGAAAAGCTTGGACTATAATGAGCGAAAAAAATATTAAAACAATGCCTGTTTCAAATGGGGATAATAAACTTGCAGGACTTATAGCTATATCAAATATCACAGCTACATATATGGATATTTGGGATAATACTATCCTTGCAAAAAGTAAAACTCCACTTGCAAACATAGTTGAAACATTATCAGGTGAAGTATTAACATCAGTTTCTGATAATACAGTATTCCCTGGAAAACTTGTTGTTGCAGCAATGCAACCTGAATCACTTACTTCATTCATAGAAGCTGGAGATTTAGCAATATCAGGAGATAGAGAAGATACTTTAGAAGCACTTATAAATGAAAAAGCTTCACTTATAGTTGTTACAGGTGGACATAAGGTTTCAGATAAGATAATAGACCTTGCTAGAGAAAATAGAGTTACTATGATTTCTACACCACATGATTCATTTACAACAAGCAGACTTATAGTTCAAAGTATTCCTGTTGAGTATGTTATGACAAAAGAAAACATAATATCAATCAGCAGTGATGAATTAGTTGATGATGCTAAGAGTACTATGACTCAATCAAGACACAGTAGTTATCCTGTATTAAATAGTGATAATAATATTGTTGGTATGATTGCTAGATATCACTTAATATCAACTCATAAGAAAAAACTTATACAAGTTGACCACAATGAAAGAGGTCAAGCAGTTGATGGTATAGAAGAAGCTGATATACTTGAAATCTTAGACCACCACAGAATAGCTGATATCCAAACAGCTTCACCACTATACCTTAGAGCAGAACCTGTTGGATGTACTTCAACAATAGTTGCTAAAAGATATTTTGAGAATGGTATTAAACCATCAAAAACAGCTGCTGGACTTATGTGTTCTGCTATACTTTCAGATACACTTATCTTCAAATCACCAACATGTACACCAGAAGATAAAACAATCTGTTTAAGACTTGCTGAAATTGCTGAAATAGATGCTATAGCTTACGGTAAAGATTTACTTAAAGCGGGTACATCACTTAAAGGTAAATCAGTAGAAGAAATCTTTAACCAAGATTTTAAACCATTTGTTATCCAAGGAACAAAAGTTGGAGTTGCACAGGTTAACACAATGGATATAGAAGGATTTATGGAAACACTAAAAGAAGAGATGCTTGACTATATGACAGAAAAAGCTACTCAAATAGGTGCTGATGTAACTATGTTATTATTAACAGACATAATAGAAGAAGGTTCACAGCTTCTTGTTGCTGGTAAAGACCCTGCAATAGCTGAAGAATCATTCGGAATTAAACTTGAAAATAATACTGCATTCCTTCCTGGAGTACTATCAAGAAAGAAACAAGTAGTACCTCCACTTACAAATGCAATAACAAAAAGATAATTAATTTTTTATAAAGGATGCACAAATTTGTGCATCCTTATTTTTTTATTTTTACTTAATTCTGTAATTTATAGTATAAAAAAAGAAGGCGATTTCTCACCTCCTATCTACCTCTTAAATTATTAACCATTCCCCACATTTCATCTGCTGTTTGAATACTTTTAGAACCAAGTTGGAATGCTCTTTGTGTTACTATCATTTCTGAAAATTCTGTACCAATATCAACATTAGATGCTTCTAAAAGTCCTTGATGCATAACTGTATCATCAACTACATCCATAACTGAACCTTCTCTTGGTAAAAATTTATTTGCACCTATTGATATATAAGGGTCACTTCCCTCTGCTGCATATAACGGTATTTTTCCTACTTCCATAAACTCTTCACCATTCTTAACCGTTATAATACCATCTTTATCAACAGTAAAGTTTCCACCTCTTAAGCTAATCTCTCCATTCTCTTTCATATTTAAAAATTCTTGATTATAATCTACTTCTAAAAAATCACCTTCTGAATTTACAATTTCACCATTAACATCAACCATAAATGAGCCTGCTTTAGTATAGGCTACTTGTCCACCAGTACTAATAACTTTAAACATACCTCTACCCTCAAGTCCAATATCTGTACTAAGACCTGTTTCCATAAGGACTCCTTGATAAAACTCTTTTGATAATCCACCAGCTATTACACCTGTTCCTGTATACCCTCCATTTTCTGTTACTGGAGTTCCTGCTCTTTCTAAAGACTCCTTAAACGAGTCTTTAAAACTAACATCAACTCTTTTATAACCTACTGTAGCCATATTAGCTATATTATTAGAAATTGCATCAAGTCTTATTTGATTCGCATTCATAGCACTTTGTCCATTCCATAAAATTCCGTTCATTCATCTCACCTCACTTTATATTAATTATCTAACTGAACCTATTTCACTTGCTGCTTTACCAAG
>NZ_CAMQRY010000021.1 GCF_947036855.1 uncultured Clostridium sp. | reverse complement strand
AATCCTGCGGTGGTTATACACCGTACCGGTTCGATTCCGGTCTTCGGCACCATTTTTTTTAGCACATAACAAAATTCAATATTGACGCGGGGTGGAGCAGTTGGCAGCTCGTTGGGCTCATAACCCAAAGGTCGTAGGTTCGAGTCCTGCCCCCGCTACCATAAGTCCTGCCGAAGTGGCGGAACTGGCAGACGCACAGGACTTAAAATCCTGCGGTGGTTATACACCGTACCGGTTCGATTCCGGTCTTCGGCACCATTTTTTTTAGCACATAACAAAATTCAATATTGACGCGGGGTGGAGCAGTTGGCAGCTCGTTGGGCTCATAACCCAAAGGTCGTAGGTTCGAGTCCTGCCCCCGCTACCATAAGTCCTGCCGAAGTGGCGGAACTGGCAGACGCACAGGACTTAAAATCCTGCGGTGGTTATACACCGTACCGGTTCGATTCCGGTCTTCGGCACCAAAAAAGCAATCTTTATAGATTGCTTTTTTTTTATTGCCCAAAATTAAGAAATTTGATTGTCTTCTGACGTTTCATTATCGAATATTATGGTATCAGAAAAATTTGTAACTATAAGATTTTTATCTTGCTTTGAAAGAATAGTTAATACCTTATCTCCAATCTCAAGTTCCACATCAAAAAATAAATTTGTTATTCTGAGAAATTTTTCGTCTGTCAATTTTCCAATTAAAATAGTATCGTTGAGATTATTTAATAATATAAATTCATTTTCATTTTTAAATAATCTATAATCCTCTTCGAATTGTAATTTCCAATCTAAAAAGTTTATATATTTCAAATTTATCCCTCCTTTTACAATTCTATATAAAAGGTATAATAGCATAGATTTTTAAATTTAAATAGGATTAACTAGAAGAAATTTTCAAAAAAATAATTTGCTAAATAAAAACATAAAATACCATATAATGCTTAAATTTTATGATGTTTATGTGAGTTTGGTGGAATAAAAAATAAAAAAATGTAGATTTAAAAGTTATTTGTATATTATTTGTCTTGCGATTGTATGAATAAACTCCAAAAATTTGACATAGCTATTTAAGTTATCTTGCTATAATTCGGATATAAAGATAAAAAAATAGTATTTATATAGATGTTTATAGGGGGATATTATGCAGTATGGGGTTAATGTTAAAAACTATGTAAGAGATAAAAATATTAAAAAAAATAATATAGAAGTAGCAAATGAAGAAAATTATATAAAATTTGTAATGATAGCAGTAATTGGGGTTCTGCTGAGCAGAGTTTATTTTAATGTTAATCTTGGGTTTATGGAGAGTATAGCACCTTTTGGGGTTTTGTATGTTATGGTTGTAGCAAAAAATAGTTTAAAAGATGGGATTATAGCGCTTGCAGGAGTTGTAATTGGTTATGTTAGTATGTCTAACAAATTAAGTGAAATACCTGTTTTTGTAATATCTTCTATTTTGATTGTTATGTTAAGTAGTGTTTTTAAGAAAAAAAGAGCTAATGTTAAGCTGGGGATAAATTTAGCTTCTATTAGTTTAATTATATTTTTAAATGGTATATTTATTTTAAAAAGTGATATTGTGAGAGCTTTAATAGTAGCAGGGATATCAGTATTTATTTTTCTACCATTATATTATTTGATATCGTTTGGATATAGTTGTGTTAAGGATTTAAAGTTTGAAAAATATATTGGAAATGATGAAATTATAAGTATAGAAATTTTCTTATCTTTAGTTTTAGTTGGTATTGGAAATATAAATTTATTTGATGTCGAAATTAAAAATATTTTGATATTTATGATGGTTTTTATTTTTAGTTATATAGGTAGAGGAAATTTGGGAATAACATCTGGTATTGTAGCTGGTATTGTTTTTGGACTTATAACAGGTGAGTTATATTTTTATGTTACTGTTCTTGGAATATGTTCTTTAGTTGTTAGTATGTTTAAAGAAACAGGAAAGTTTATTAATTTTATACTTTTCAATTTAGCTTTTATAGGTATTACTGTTTATATGAAAAATTTTAGTGTATTTATATTTTTAGAAGTTTTTATAGGTAGTAGTTTATGTATGCTTATTCCAAAGAATATTATTGAAAAGGTAAGGGTAGAGTTTGATAGTGTTGATAAAAGTGAAGTTGATTGTGAAAAACATTTTGAAAAGATGAAGGGTGAGCTTATGGGAAGATTATCAGAGTTTACTGGTGTTCTTTCAGCTATGAGTGGAACTCTTGATAATATGGTTGAGAATGATAAACTTGTATATCAAGATAAAGGTGATGAACTTGTTGATAGTTTAGCTGATAGAGTTTGTAGAAAGTGTGATTATAAAAATACTTGTTGGAAAAGAGAGATGCATGAAACTTATAGTTCTTTTAAAGACCTTATACAGTCATATGAGGAAGGGGAGTGTAAGTTTCCTACTTATTTAAGTAAGAAATGTTTAAAAGAAGGGGCATTAGTTAGAGAAACTGAGGAGCTTGTTTCTAAACATATAGCTGATGAAATGCTTAAGAAGAAGCTAAAAGAAGGTAGAAAGATGATTTCAAGTCATATAGGAAGTATGTCTAATACGATTTCAGAAGTTTTAGAAGATTTTAGTTCAGAGGTTAGAATAAATTTGGAAGTTGAAAGAGTGATAAAGAAAGTATTTATGCAGGGGAAAATAAAATTTAAGTATTTAATTGCTTATACGGATAAAGATGGAAGGCTTAATATAAAAATAGATATGCCTAATTGTAGTGGCTGTGATTTTTGTGTTAAAAAATTAGTACCGATTGTTGATAAAGCTTTAGGAAGAAGGATGTATATTGCTAGTAATTGCATTATAAGTGCAGAAACAGGACTGTGTGAAGTTCATATTCAAGACGCTCCTAAATTGTATGTAGAGTCTAGTGTTGCATTATCACCTAAGCATGGAGAAAAGTATATTGGGGATTCTTATAGCTTTGGTAAGACAAAAGATGGACAACATATGGTTTTACTTTGTGATGGCATGGGTTGTGGTGCAAGGGCTAGTGAAGAAAGTAAGGTGGCTGTGGAAATGGTTGAAAAGTTTTCTGAAAGTGGCTTTAGTGAAAAAACAGCAATTAATACGATAAATACTATTATGAATATAAAGTTTTCAGAGGAAGAAAGATTTTCTACTTTAGATATGCAGAAAATTAATTTATATGATGGGACAACTAAATTTTTGAAAGTTGGAGCTGTGGAGAGTTTTATTAAAAGAGGAACGAATATTACAGTTATGGATTCTAAAACTTTACCATTTGGTGTTTTAGATAATTTAGATATTGATGAAAAAGAGTATAAACTTAAGGCTGGAGATTTTATTGTTACTATAAGTGATGGTATTTTAGATGTTACTAAGAATGGAGATATGAACAATTCATGGCTTATTGAACTTCTTGAAAAGAGTGCTGAGAGGAATTCTAAAGATTTAGCAAATAAGATATTAGATACGGCTAAGGCATTTAATAATGGAAAGGCTAAGGATGATATGACAGTTATAGTTTCTAAATTATATAACATTAAATAATTTGTTTTAAAGTAGCTAATTATAGAGAATATTTATTTTTATCTCTATAATTAGCTATTTTTCTTTTGTTAATTGCAATAAAGTGGTAGTATAATATAATTATTACTATAAATTTTACAAAATGGAGTGTGAATGTTCGTGAATACTAAAGTATTAAATTATATCAACAATAACTCCATGATTAGAGAAAACGACAAAGTTCTAGTTGCCCTTTCAGGTGGACCAGATTCTGTTTGTTTATTGCATTTATTACACAGTCTTAAAGAAGAATTAAATATAGAAATTTATGCTGCTCATGTTAATCATCTTATAAGAGGTGAGGATGCAATTGCTGATGAAAATTATGCAGGTGAGCTTTGCAAAAGTTTAGATATTAAGTTTTTTGCAAAAAGGATACCAGTAGAAGAAATTGCTAAAGAAAAAGGAATTTCTACTGAAATGGCTGGTAGAGATGAAAGATATAATTTCTTTGATGAAATTAGAAGTGAGATTGGAATCAATAAGATTGCAATTGCACATAATGCAAATGACCAAGCAGAAACTCTTATCATGAGAATAATGAGAGGGACTGGGATAGAAGGACTCGTTGGAATAAAACCAGTTAGGGATAATTTATATATTAGACCTATACTTTCTTTAACAAGAGATGAAATAGAAGGTTATTGTGATGTTAATAATTTAAATCCAAAAATTGATAAAACAAACTTAGAAGAAGTATATTCTAGAAATAAGGTAAGGCTTAGAGCCATACCATTTATAAAAGAGAATTTTAATACTGATATTATTAATACTTTGAATAGGTTATCTCAAAGTGCTACTGTTGATTCAGCATTTATAAACAAAATAGTAGATGAAAAGTATAATGAATTATGCTTTATGAAAAATGATAGGCTTGTGATAGATGAAAAATTATTTTTAGAAGATGAAGCTATAAGCACAAGAGTTATAAGAAAAGCTATGATGAGTGTATCAGGTGCTTTTAATAATTTTGAACTTAAACATGTTTATGATGTTATAAACCTTCAAAAAGGTGGAACAGGAAAGCAAATTAATTTAACTAATGATATTATTGCTAGTAATGAGTATGGAAAAATAGTTATAGCTAGAAAAAAAATAATAGAAAATTTAGAAAGTGATGAATTAATAGAATTAAATGTGGCAAATCTAATTAGTAGTACAAATAAAAAAATAATTTTTAATTTTTACAATATTAACTTTGAAATTATTGAAAATTTAGGTAAAATTAACTTTAGTAGCCAAAATGAAAAATATTTTAGTTTTGATGATATTGAAAAGATAACTATAAGAACAAGAGAAAATGGTGATAAAATAGTACCATTTGGTTTTAGTGGAACAAAAAAATTAAAAGATATTTTTATAGGTGATAAAGTACCAAAGGAAGAAAGAGGTAGAATACCTATAATTGAATTTGATAGTGATATTGCATGGGTACTAGGGGTTAAGAATAGTAATTTATTCAAAGTTAGCAAACAAAATAAAAAACTTTTAAAAATAAGTTTTAGTAGGAAGGGATAGACGTTATGATAGATATTAAAAATGACATTCAAGAGGTTTTATATTCAGAGGAAGTTTTAAGGGACAAAATAAAAGAAATTGGTGCTAGAATAAGTACTGATTATGCAGGGAAGGAACTTTTAGTTGTTGGAATTTTAAAAGGGTCAGTTGTTTTTGCAGCAGATCTTATTAGAGCAATAACTATACCTTGTGAGTTAGATTTTATGTCAGTTTCTAGTTATGGAAATTCATCAACAAGTTCAGGTATTGTAAGAATTTTAAAAGATTTAGACTCAAATATTGAGGGGAAACATGTACTTATTGTAGAGGATATAGTTGATACAGGAAATACACTTAACTATTTACTTGGATATTTAAAAGCTAGAAAGGCTGCAAGTATTGATATTGTTGCACTTTTAAATAAAGAAGCAGGAAGAAAGGTTGATATTTCAGCTAAGTATGTTGGATTTGAAGTTCCAGATGAGTTTATAGTTGGGTATGGTATTGATTATGCAGAAAACTATAGAAATTTACCTTTCATAGGTATTTTAAAAAGAGAAGTTTATCAAAAAAAATAAAATAAAGTGAGATGTTTAAGAGGGGGATACTAGATGAAAAAGATGTCAAGTGGTCTTACTTGGATAGTTATATTATCAGTTGTTATACTAGGAGCATATTTTTTACTTTTAGGTAATAACAATACGAATACTATAACTTATTCACAGTTTAAAACTATGTGGGTTAATAATGAAGTTCAAAGTATTGATGTAAGTGGGAATAATATTCAGGGTAAAGAAAAGTTAAAAGATAAAACAACTGGTGGTGAAACTTTTGAGGTATATGTACCACAAGAGGAACTTACACAGTTACAGTCTGAATATAAGAATGAGGGTGTTGTTGTAAAATATATGCCAGCAAGTGATAATTCACAGTGGATTCAAATTATTTTAACAGGTATTGTTATGGTAGTTGGAGTTTCAATATTCTTTATGCTTACACAACAATCACAAGGTGGAGGAAATAAAGGGGCTATGAGTTTTGGTCAAAATAAGGCTAAAATGGCAAACCCAGATACTCAAAATGTTAATTTTAAAGATGTTGCAGGTGCTAAAGAGGAAAAGGAAGACCTTGAAGAGGTTGTTGATTTTCTAAAAGAGCCGAAGCGATATATTGATATGGGTGCTAGGATACCTAAAGGGATTCTTTTAGTTGGACCTCCTGGTACTGGTAAAACACTTTTAGCTAAAGCTGTTTCTGGAGAGGCTGGAGTTCCATTCTTTAGTATTTCAGGTTCTGATTTTGTTGAGATGTTTGTTGGAGTTGGAGCTTCTAGAGTTAGAAGTTTATTTGAACAAGCAAAGAAAAATGCTCCGTGTATTATCTTTATAGATGAGATTGATGCTGTGGGGAGACAAAGAGGAGCAGGATTTGGTGGTGGACATGATGAGAGAGAGCAAACTTTAAATCAACTTCTTGTTGAGATGGATGGATTTGGAGAGAATGCAGGAATTATTATGATAGCAGCTACTAATAGACCAGATATTTTAGATCCAGCACTTTTAAGAGCTGGTAGATTTGATAGACAGATAGTTGTTGCAGCACCAGATGTTGAAGGTAGAAAAGAAATTTTAAATGTTCATGTTAGAAATAAAATTCTTGATGATACTGTTGATTTAAATGTACTTGCTAAGAGAACACCAGGATTTACAGGAGCAGATATAGAAAACCTTACTAATGAGGCTGCACTTTTAGCCGTTAGAAAGGATAAGAAAAAAATTGATATGGATGATATGGAAGAGGCTATCACAAGAGTTATAGCTGGTCCAGAAAAGAAAAGTAAGGTTATTAGTGAGTATGATAAAAAACTTACAGCTTATCATGAAGCAGGTCATGCAGTGGTTATGAGATCACTTCCTAATGCTGACCCAGTTCATGAAATAAGTATTATTCCAAGAGGTATGGCTGGTGGTTACACTATGAATCTTCCAACAGAGGATAGAAGCTATACATCTAAGAAAAAGCTTAAATCTGATATGGTGGGGCTTCTTGGTGGAAGACTTGCTGAAATGATAATACTTGATGATATTAGTACAGGAGCAAAAAATGATATTGATAGAGTTAGTGCAATTGCTAGGGCTATGGTTATGCAGTATGGAATGAGTGATACTGTTGGACCTATATCATTTGGAGATAATAGTGGAGAGGTATTCCTTGGAAGGGATATTGGTAAGTCAAGAAGTATAAGTGAAGAAACAAGTGCTATCCTTGATAAAGAGGTTAAGAATTTAGTTGATGAAGCTTATGAAACTGCTGAGACAATTTTAAGGGAGCATATTTCAAAATTACATGCTGTTGCAAATGTTTTAATTGATAAAGAAAAAGTTGATGCTACTGAGTTTGAAAGAATATATACAGAAGCATAAAATATAGACTACCTAGAGATAGGTGGTCTTTTTTTATACAAATACGAAGAATTAAATAAAAAAAAGAGTTAATATTCGTAAAAAAATCTTTAATTTGAGAATAAAAGAAGATATAATATTTATATAATAGATAATGAAGTTTGTATAAAGGGGTGTTTTTAATGAAAACTGATATAGAAATAGCACAGAGTGCAATAATGGAACCCATTGTGAAAATAGGGGAGAAGATAGGTCTTTCAGAAGAGGATATGGAACTTTACGGAAAATATAAATGTAAGATAAACTTAGATGTTTTTGATAAATATAAGGACAAGAAAGATGGTAAATTAGTTCTTGTAACGGCTATAAATCCAACTCCTGCTGGTGAGGGTAAATCAACAGTTACGGTTGGGCTTGGTCAGGCTTTTAATAGCATAGGTAAGAAGTGTATAATAGCTTTAAGAGAACCATCTCTTGGACCTGTTTTTGGGATTAAAGGTGGTGCTGCTGGAGGTGGTATGTCACAGGTTGTGCCAATGGAGGATATAAACCTACATTTTACAGGAGATATGCATGCTATAACTTCTGCTAATAATCTTTTGAGTGCAGCAATAGATAATCATATACACCAAGGAAATCATTTAGCTATAGATTCAAGAAGAATTGTTTTTAAAAGAGTTATCGATATGAATGATAGAGCTTTAAGAAGTATTGTTGTTGGAATGGGTGGTAAGATAAATGGATTCTTAAGAGAAGATGGTTTTACTATAACTGTTGCATCAGAAGTTATGGCTATTCTTTGTATGGCAAATGGAATTAAAGACTTAAAGGCTAGAATGGGTAATATATTAGTTGCTTATAATTTAGCGGGAGAGCCTATTTTTGCTAAAGATTTAGATGTTGAGGGAGCTATGGCACTTCTTATGAAGGATGCTATTAAACCAAATCTTGTTCAAACTTTAGAAAATACACCTGCAATTATACATGGTGGACCTTTTGCTAATATAGCACATGGATGTAATTCATTAGTTGCTACTAAAATGGCTCTAAAGCTTTCAGATATTGCTGTAACAGAAGCTGGATTTGGAGCAGACCTTGGTGCAGAAAAATTTATGGATATTAAATGTAGATATGGAGGACTTACTCCAAGCTGTGTAGTTTTAGTTGCTACTATAAGAGCTTTAAAGCATCATGGTGGAGTTAAGAGGGATATGTTATCAGTTCCTGATGTTGACGCTGTTGAAAGAGGTATTGTGAATCTTTCAAAGCAAATTGAAAATATAGAAGTCTTTGGAGTGCCTTGTGTTGTTGCAATTAATAAATTTATAACTGATTCAAAAGAAGAAGTTGAATTTGTAAAAAGTTTCTGTGAGAAAACAGGAGTTATGGTTGCAGAGTCTGATGTATGGGAAAAAGGTGGACTTGGTGGAGTTGACCTTGCAAATAAGGTAATTCAAACTATGGAAGAAAAACCGTCAAAGTTTGAGCCTATATACAGTAGTGATGAAACAATAAAAGAAAAAGTGCTTAAAATAGCAAGAACTATTTATGGTGCAGATAATGTTAATTACACTACAGAGGCATTAAAACAAATTGCTGATATAGAAAAGTTTGGCATGGATAAATATCCTGTTTGTATTGCTAAAACACAAACTTCACTATCTGATAATCCAGCACTTCTTGGTAGACCAACAGGGTTTGATATAACTGTTAAAGAAGTTAGAGTTTCGAATGGAGCAGGTTTTGTTGTTGTTCAAACTGGAAATATAATGACTATGCCAGGACTTCCTAAAGTTCCAGCAGCTAATAGAATGGATATTAGTGAGTCAGGAGAAATTGAAGGATTATTTTAAGAAATAAGCTACTAGCATATTTTTGCTAGTAGCTTATTTATGAATAAAGATTAAATTTTATTTGTAAGTTTATGGTGTAATGCTTGTGAAAGGTTGACAAATACTTATTTGTTGATAAAATTATATTTGTATATTTAACGAGTTTAAATGTATTTTATAGCAGCCACACGGCTGCTTTTAATTATATTAAGGTGGTGTACACATGATTCTGTTAATTGACGCTGGGAATACTAATATTGTACTTGGTATTAGTAAAAATGATGACTATATAGCGAGTTGGAGAATATCTACTGACGCTAAAAAAACTTCAGATGAATATGCTATTCAGGTTACACAATTGTTTAACCAAAGCAATTTAAATACAAATGATGTAGAAGGTATTATAATATCTTCAGTTGTTCCTAATATAATGCATTCTATTGAAAATATGGTTAGAAAATGTTTTAAGAAAGATGCACTTGTTATAGGTCCAGGAATTAAGACAGGAATCAATATTAAATATGATAATCCAAGAGAGGTTGGAGCTGACAGAATAGTTAATGCTGTTGCTGCTTATGAATCATATAAACGGTCATTAATAGTTGTTGATTTTGGTACAGCAACAACTTATTGTGCTATAACTGCTAAAGGAGATTATTTAGGGGGAAGTATATGCCCTGGAATAAAAATATCTTCAGATGCTTTATTTGAGAGAGCTGCAAAGCTTCCAAGAGTTGAACTTGAAAAACCTAAAAGTGTGATTTGTAAAAACACAATAACTAGTATGCAAGCTGGTATAATATATGGATATATTGGGCAGGTTGAATATATAGTTAACAGAATAAAAGAAGAAATGAAAGAACTTGGAGAAGAGGTACCATTCGTTATTGCTACAGGTGGACTTTCAAATTTAATATATAAAGAAACGAATGTCATAGATAAAGTTGAACCAAGACTAACACTCGAAGGGTTAAAAATTCTTTATGATAAAAATAAGGAGTAACAAGGAATGAAAATAGGAAACGTAGAGCCAAATGGACATGTTTTTTTAGCTCCAATGGCAGGTGTTACAGATATAGTATTTAGAGGTCTTTGTAAAGAGATGGGTTGTGCTATGGTGTATACTGAAATGGTTAGCTCAAGAGCATTGTATCATGGTAATGAAAAAACTGAGGAACTTATGAAAATCTCAGAGAAAGAACAACCAGTTGCTTGTCAGATGTTTGGTAATGAACCAGAGATTATGGCATATGCAGCAGAAAAATACTTTAATCCAAGAGAAGATATTTGTATTATAGATATAAATATGGGGTGTCCAGCTCCTAAAGTTACAAAAAATGATGATGGGTCTGCACTTTTAAAGAATCCTAAACTTGCTTATGAAATAGTTAAAGCAGTTAAGAAAGTTGCAAATAAACCTGTAACTGTAAAGATAAGAACTGGTTTTCATAATGATCAAATAGTTGCTCCAGAGTTTGCTAAAGTTTTAGAGGCTGCTGGTGTTGATGCAATAGCTATTCATGGAAGAACTAGAGAGCAAATGTACACAGGAGAAGCTAATTGGGATATAATAAGAGAAGTTAAGGAATCAGTTTCAGTTCCTGTTATAGGGAATGGGGATGTTTTCACAGCAGAAGATGCTTTAAGAGTTAAAGAAATATCAAATGTTGATGGAATAATGGTTGCTAGAGGAAGTATAGGTAATCCTTGGTTGTTTAAGCAGATTGAACAAAAACTTAGAGGTGAGGAAGTATATATACCAACTGCCTCAGAAAGAATTGATATGTGTATAAGACATCATGAAATTTCAATTGAGCATAAAGGTGAGGCTATTGGAATTAGAGAAATGAGAAGACATACAACTGGATATTTAAAAGGAATAAAAAATTCAGCTGAGATGAGAAATAGATTAAATACTATAAATGATTCGCAGAAAATTTTTGAAACTTTAAATGAATATAAAGAATTTGTTATAAAAGAAGAAAATTAGGAATAATATTTAATGTTATTATATATTTATTGTAAAAGTATCTATGTGTAATTTTAGTATTTTAGAATAATTTTTAGAAATAAGGACAAATTAAAATGAAAAAATCTTTGTTTTTTTACTACATAGATAAAAAAAGAGGGGTATTTTTTCATTTTATGTATGATGAGAGACTAGGAAATATGCTAAAATCTAATAGACTAATATGTATTAATAGTTTTAAATATGATATTATAAAGTTAACATTCAAAGGGGAGAAAAATATGATAGAACAGAAAAAAAATCTAATGACTAAAGAAGGTCTTAAGAAATTAACAGCTGAAGTAGAGCATTTAAAGACAGTTAGAAGAAAAGAAATTACAGAAAAAATTAAAGTTGCATTAGGATACGGAGATTTAAGTGAAAACTCAGAGTATGATGAAGCGAAGAATGACCAAGCGTTTAACGAAGGTAGAATTTCACAACTTGAAAATACACTTAATCATGCAGTTGTTGTTGATGAGAGTGAAATTTCAACAGAGTTTGTAACTGTTGGGTCTATTGTAAAAGTTATGGATTATGAATTTGATGAAGAAGTAGAATATACAATAGTTGGTTCAACAGAAGCAAATCCTATGGAATCTAAAATTTCAAATGAATCACCAGTAGGTGAAGCTTTAATGGGTCATAAAGTTGATGATATTGTTGAAGCTAGTTTACCAAATGGTGTATTAGCTAAATATAAGGTGCTAGGGATTAGAAGATAGTTGTTAGCATATTAAATTAATTTTATACAAAAGCAGAAAAAATAAAAAACTATAATTTGAAAGCGAGGTGAAATCCAATAGGAATTTATATTTTATAAATTCTTTATTGGAATACTACATGTCAGATGAAATAAATATTAATAATGTAGAAAGTGGATTAAGTGAGCAAGAGCTTTTAAGAAGAGAAAAACTTATTGCTTTACAGGCTGAAGGAAAAGACCCATTTGATGTTTATAAAGTAGAAAGAACACATACATCAGGTCAAATAATTAAAAACTTTGATGAGTTAGAAGGTACAGAAGTTGTTATTGCTGGAAGAATCATGTCAAAAAGAGGTCAAGGAAAAGTAATTTTCTCAGACATACATGATAGAGATGGAAAAATGCAATTATTCATAAAACTTGATTTAGTAGGAGAGGAAACTCTTAATGCTTACAAGACTTATGATTTAGGAGATATAGTTGCTGTTAAAGGAATAGTTGCTATAACACAAAAAGGTGAAATTTCAGTTAAACCAAGTGAAGTTACATTAGTTTGTAAAGCTCTTAAGCCACTTCCAGAAAAATGGAATGGTCTTAAAGATCCAGATATCAGATATAGACAAAGAGAAGTTGATATCATAACTAATCCAGAAGTTAAAGAAACTTTCTTAAAGAGAGCACAAATTCTTAAAGAAATCAGAAGTTATTTAGACCAAAGAGGATTCTTAGAAGTTGAAACACCAATACTTGCACCAATAGCTGGTGGAGCTGCTGCTAGACCTTTCAAGACTCACCATAATACTTTAGATATCGATATGTATTTAAGAATTGCTACTGAGTTATATCTTAAAAGATGTATAGTTGCTGGTTTTGAAAAAGTTTATGACATGGGTAAAAACTTCAGAAACGAAGGAATGTCAGTAAGACATAACCCTGAGTTTACAATGATAGAATTATATGAAGCTTATGCAGATTACAATGATATGATGGTAATTATGGAAGAGTTAATTGAATATGTTTGTATAAAAATTAATGGTACAACAGAAGTTATGTATCAAGGAACTCCTATAAGCTTAAAAGCTCCTTGGAGAAGAATTACTATGGTTGAGGCTGTAAGAGAGCATGCTGGTATTGATTTTGATAAAATCACTACAAATGAAGAAGCTCAAGCTATAGCTAAAGAGAAACACCTAGAGTTCCCTAAAGACTTAAAATACGTAACAAAAGGTGAAGTTTTAAATATGTTATTTGAAGAGTATGCTGAAGAGCACCAAATTCAACCAACATTTATTACAGATTACCCAGTAGAGATATCACCTCTTACTAAGAAAAAAAGAGGAAGTGAAATGTTTACTGAAAGATTTGAAGGATTCATATATGGAAGAGAAGTATGTAATGCTTACTCAGAGCTTAATGATCCTGTTGTTCAAAGAGAGAGATTTGAACAACAAGCTAACGAAAGAGAGCTTGGAGATGATGAAGCTTATATGATCGATGAAGAATTCATGAGTGCTCTTGAAACAGGTATGCCTCCAACAGGTGGACTTGGATTTGGAGTTGATAGAATGATAATGTTCTTAACTGATGCAACATCAATCAGAGACGTTATATTATTCCCAACAATGAAACCAGTAAAATAATTATATATATAGAAAGCACAGAGTATTAATTTACTTTGTGCTTTTTTTATGTAACAAAGTAAAGTTTATGACCATACATTATATTAGGAGTTCTTTTAAGGAGCGGGAATTATGTTAATAAACAAAAGAAGGAAGGTAAATATTATTATTGTGGGATGTTTCCTTATTACAGCAGGAGTTTTTGCTTTAGATGGAAATATGATTGCAAGTATGGGAACTATTTTAACTGGTGCAGTATTTCTTTTTGCTTATAGACTTTTTGAAAAAATAAGGTAATAATTAATTACTTTTTATGTAGAAAAAGATTTTATAGGATTTAGTTAGTGTTTATTTATATAAAAATTTATCAGAGTATTTTATTTATGTTTACTTTAATATATTTAAGATGTTTAGATTATGTGCATAGATTAAACAAAGGATGAGCAGATGGGTAATGAAGTGTATGGCTTTAGTGGATCATGTTTTCTAGGTATATCAATATACTGTTTTATGGGAGAGGAGGTTAAGCTCGCAGTTATATTTTTTATGATTTGTATGATACTTTTTTACTTTAATAAAAAAACTAAAAAAAGTTTTAAAAAATAGTTGCAAAATGGTTTTATATCGTATATAATAATATATGTAATAAATGTTCCGGAATAGCTCAGCGGTGGAGCAGTCGACTGTTAATCGAAAGGTCGTGGGTTCAAATCCCACTTCTGGAGCCATTTTTTTATAATGGCAGCATCAACGAGATTGTTGGTGTTTTTTTGTTTTATAAAACAACTTTAGAGTTATTTGATAGAGGCGATTCTAGACTCGCTGTTTAAAATCAAATAAAATTAAAACACAATTATATTTTATAGTTGACATACGAGTTAGTTTTGATAAAATTGTATATATAATTGAATAGGCATGTTGAAGAAGAAAAGTAATGATATTAAACTTTTAGAGAGAGAGAATGATTGGTGTGAATTCTTAAAGAGATATACATGAAAGGAACTTTGGAGTGCGTCGTTTTAGAGTAGAGCTTTTGCTAAGAAGGGTGGAACCGCGGAAATAACTTTCGTCCCTTTAATAGTAGGAGCTTTTTTTATACCTAAAATTATTCAATTAGTAAAAGATAAAAGTCTGTTTATAGGATTATATAATATTAAATGATATCTATGAGTGAGTAATTCTTAGTTTCTTTTTAGGAAATTCAGAAATATTAACTATTAATATATGATATAAATATTTATTTGGAGGGATACGAAATGGCAGAAAAATTAACAATGAAAACATTAGTTGCTTTATGTAAAAGTAGAGGATTTATATTCCCAGGATCAGATATATATGGTGGTCTTGCAAACTCATGGGATTACGGCCCACTTGGAGTAGAATTCAAGAATAACGTTAAGAAAGCTTGGTGGAAGAAATTCATTCAAGAGCATAAGAGTAACGTTGGAATTGATGCATCAATTCTTATGAATACAGAAGTTTGGAAGGCATCAGGACATATTGGTGGATTCTCAGATCCTTTAATGGATTGTAAAGAATGTAAATCAAGATTTAGAGCTGATAAACTTGTTGAGGACAAAATGACAGAACTTGGAGCTGAGGTTGCTTGTGCTGATGGTTGGACTAATGAGGAATTAAAAGATTATATATTAGAGCATAATATTGTTTGTCCTAACTGTGGAAAAATAAACTACACAGATATCAGACAATTTAATTTAATGTTTAAAACATTCCAAGGTATAACAGAAGAGAGTGCTAATGAGGTTTATTTAAGACCTGAAACAGCTCAAGGTATTTTTGTTAACTTTAAGAATGTTCAAATAACATCAAGAAAAAAAGTACCTTTTGGTATAGGTCAAATTGGTAAATCTTTCAGAAATGAAATAACACCAGGAAACTTTACTTTCAGAACTAGAGAATTTGAACAAATGGAACTTGAATTCTTCTGTAAACCAGGAACTGATATTGAATGGTTTAACTTCTGGAAAACATACTGTTGGGATTTCCTATTAAACTTAGGAATGAATAAAGAGTTAATCAGAATGAGAGATCACGGTGAAGAGGAGTTAAGCTTCTATTCAAATGCTACATCTGATATAGAATTCTTATTCCCATTTGGATGGGGAGAACTTTGGGGAATAGCTGATAGAACAGACTATGACTTAACTAAACACCAAGAAAGTTCAGGAAAAGATTTAAGTTATAGAGATCCTATGACAAATGAGATTTATACTCCATATGTTATTGAACCATCACTTGGAGCAGATAGAGTTGCTCTTGCTTTCCTTGCGAATGCTTATGAGGAAGAAGATTTAGGACTTGATGCTAAAGGTAACCCTGATAGCAGAGTTGTTATGCACTTCCACCCAGCTATTGCACCTTATAAAGCTGCAATTCTTCCATTAATGAAGAAACTTGGAGATAAAGCTGAAGAAGTTTATGCTGATCTTTCTAAGAAGTTCAACATTGATTATGATGATGCTGGAAGTATTGGTAAGAGATATAGAAGACAAGATGAGGTTGGAACACCTTTCTGTATTACTATAGACCATGACACATATGAAGATAATACAGTTACAATCAGACATAGAGATTCAATGGAACAAGAGAGAGTTGCAATTGCTGATTTAGAAGCTTATATTGCAAAAAGCTTAGAATTCTAAGAAATATATAAATAAAAAAGTTATCCACAGAAGATTTTTAAAATCTAACCTGTGGATAACTTTTTTTATTTTAATTTATTATATTCTATCAATTTAGGATTTAAATTTTAGGACAGAATATAGATTATAACTACTTTTATAGAATAAGTCTATGGTAATTTTTACAGAAAGTCTTTCCTTTATTTAAATTGAGTATTTTTATAATTATCGTAGATATTTATAAAAAGATAATCATTTATATTAATAAAACGAAGGAGAAGTTAAATGAAAATAAAGTATTAAGAAAATTAACATAGTGTAAAATAATTCTGATTTATTGACCACTTGGAATAAGTTAAATATAATAATCGTATAGATATTATCAAATAGATATTATCTAAGTAATGATAAGTGGAGGTGAAAGTTTGATAGTATCAGATAATAAAAATGGTCTTACTGAAAAGGAGTTTTTAGAAAGTTATGATGTTTCTAATTATGATAGACCATCAGTTACTGTAGATATGGTGCTTTTTTCACTTGGTGAGAAGCAAAATGACACCCTCAAAAGAAAAAATAAGCAAAAAGAACTTAAAATATTATTAGTAAAGAGAGAAGAACATCCTTTTATAGATACATGGTCAATTCCAGGAGGCTTTGTAAAAATAAATGAAAGTCTAAAAGATGGAGTAGAGAGGAAACTCAAAGAGGATACTGGGATAGATAATTTGTATTTTGAACAGTTATATACATGGGGTGATGTTGATAGAGATCCAAGAACAAGGATAATTTCTACATCATATATGGCTCTTGTTAGTAGTAATAATATAATTACAGATGAAAATAGAGATGTAGCACTATTCTCTATTGAGAAAAAAAGTTTGGGCAAAAAGAAAATATCAAGTGAAGAAATTCATTATAATTATAAAGTTTCTCTTTTTAGTGAAGAGAAGGACATTATGATTGAGTATGATTTAATAGAGAAAATAAAGATTAGAGATTTTGATAGAGAGGTTGATTATGAGTATAAGCTTACAAGTAGCGGTGAAGGTTTATCTTTTGATCATTTAAAAATAATAGATTATGCATTAGAGAGAATGAAGAATAAAGTTCAGTATACAGCTATTGCATTTAGTTTATTACCAAAGTTATTTACTTTAACAGAGCTTCAGCAAGTTTATGAGATTCTTCTTGGGCGTGTACTTATAAAGTCTAACTTTAGAAGATGGGTAAGCAGACTTGTTGAAGAGACAGATGAAACTAAAAAAGAGGGGGCTCATAGGCCTTCAAGATTATTTAGATTGAAAAAAGAAGCAATTATAGATGGGGTTATAAATATTTAATTTATGAGGTGAAGTATTGTGGAAAAATTTTTGAGTTTTATGAAAAATGATTTAAATAGTGTAGCAGCAGTAGCTCTTAGTGATTTTAAAAAAGAAGATACTGTAGTGATTTTTGTTGATATGGTTAAAGGGTTTTATAATGAAGGACCTCTTGCTAATGAAAAGGTAGGAGATATTATACCTGATTTAGTGAAGTTGAATGAAAAAACTAATGGATATAAGAAAGTGTTTTTTGTTGATAGTCATACTGAGGATGCAATGGAGTTCAAATGCTATCCAAAGCATTGTGTTGAAAATACAATTGAAGAAGAAATTATAGATGAATTAATTTTTGATAAAGATGACAAGAATATAAGTATTGTTAAAAAGAATAGTGTAAATGGATTCCATGCTAGTGGGATTAAAGCTATTTTAGATGATAAAGGAATAAATAATTATATAGTAGTTGGAGTTTGTACAGATATATGTGTTAAGAATTTTGTTTTAACAACTATAACTTATTTTAATGAAAAGAATTTAGAGAAAAAGATAATAGTACCAGTAAATATGGTTGAAACTTTTGATGCTGATTTTCATAACAGAGAGTATTGGAATTTAACATCATTATTTGAGATGAAATCTAATGGGGCAATTATTGTGAGAGATATATTATAGGAAGAAGCCACAAGTTGGCAGGAGGTAGGAATTTTGAATAAGTTTAATATAAAAGAAGAAAGAAATTTAGCTATGTTAATGGATTTTTATGAGCTTACTATGAGTAATGCTTATTTTAATGAGGGAATAAAAGATAAAGTAGTTTATTTTGATATGTTTTTTAGAAAAGTACCAGAGCATGGTGGGTTTGCTATAATGGCAGGTCTTGAACAGGTTATAGAATATATAAGTAAACTTAGTTTTAGTGAATCAGATGTTGAATACTTAAGAGGGCTTGATATATTTAGTGCAGAGTTTTTAGATTATTTATTAAACTTTAAGTTTAGTGGATCTATATATGCAATTCCAGAGGGGACACCAATTTTCCCAAATGAGCCAATTTTAACAGTTAAAGCACCAATTATTGAAGCTCAGCTTATAGAAACAATGATACTTTTAACTATAAATCATCAATCTTTAATTGCAACAAAAGCAAATAGGATTGTTAGAGCTGCTGGTGGGAGAACTGTTTTAGAGTTTGGAGCTAGAAGAGCACAAGGATATGATGGAGCAATTTATGGAGCAAGAGCAGCATTTATTGGTGGAGTTCATGGGACTGCAACAGCTATTTCAGGAGAATTGTTTGATATGCCAGTTTCAGGTACTATGGCACATAGTTGGGTTCAGTTGTTTGATACAGAGTTTGAAGCATTTAAAACATATGCTAAGAACTATCCAGATAGTTGTACACTTTTAGTTGATACTTATTCAGTTTTAAGTAGTGGAATTCCTAATGCTATAAAAGTAGCAAAGGAAGTTTTAGAGCCAATGGGTAAAAGATTAAAAGGAGTAAGACTTGATAGTGGAGATATGGCTTACCTTTCAAGAAAATCAAGAGAGCTTTTAGATAAAGCAGGGCTTGAGGATTGTAAGATAGTTGCATCAAATTCATTAGATGAATATACAATTACAAGCTTACTTAGCCAAGGGGCTAAAATTGATGCATTTGGTGTTGGAGAAAGACTTGTAACATCTAAATCAGAACCAGTATTTGGTGGAGTTTATAAACTTGTTGCTATAGAACAAGATGGCAAAGTTATTCCAAGAATTAAATTGTCTGAGAATGCAGAGAAAGTTTCAAATCCAGGATATAAAAAGGTATATAGATTATTTGATAGAGATTCAGATAAGGCTTTAGTAGATGTTGTTACTTTAGCGAGTGAAGCAATAAATGATGAAGAGCCATATAAAATATTTGACCCAGTGCATACTTGGAAAAAGAAAACTTTGAAGAATTTTTATACAAAGGAATTACAAGTTCCTATATTTGAAAATGGAGAACTTGTTTATAATTCACCAAGTCTTAAGGAAATTAGAGAATATTCAATTAAAGAAGTGCAAAAGCTATGGAGAGAAGTCCTAAGATTTGAAAATCCACATAATTACTATGTAGATTTATCAAAAAAATTATGGGTTATGAAAGATACTCTTATAGAAAGGCTAAAAGGTGATGAATAAAAAATTAACTGCAATATACGGAGGGAGTTTTAATCCTCCAACTGTGGCACATGAAAATATAGCTAGAGATATTTTAAAACTTGAAGAGGTTGAGCATCTTGTATATCTACCTGTTGGAGATAATTATAAGAAGAAATCATTAATTTCTGCAAATTATAGATATGAGATGCTTAAGATTATTTTAAAGAAATTAAAAAAAGATTCTCTAGATATAGATATAAATAAACTTGAAATAGAAGCTAGTGAAAGATTATATACAATAGAAAGTCTTAGAATTTTAAAAAGTCAGTATAAAAATGATTTAGCATTTGTTATGGGAACTGATAATGTCAAAGAGTTTAGTACTTGGAAAAATCCAAGGGAGTTATTAGAAGAATTCTATTTTATTGTAATTGAAAGAGAGAATGATGATGTAGGAAAACTTATAAGTGAAGATGAACTTCTAAATATATATAAGGATAAATTTATAATACTTAGAAACACATCTTACAAGCTCGTAAGTTCGACTTATATTAGAAGGAATCTTTATTTAGATAAAAATATACAAAATTATATTGATTTTGATATTTTAGAATATATAAAAATAAATAAATTATACAAAGGAGGGGAGTTATCTAAATAAAATTAGATAGCGAAAGTATTATGGATAAGAATTTTTTAGTGACAGAGGAAAATGTAGCACAGTATTCAGAAAAAATAGCAGGTTTTATAAAAGAAACAGTTAAGAAGACTAAGGCTAATGGTGTTGTATTTGGAATGAGTGGTGGAATAGATTGCTCACTTGTTAGTGCATTATGCCACAAGGCAGGAGTTAATATACTTTTAGTTATGATGCCATATGGTGAGAGTATGAATAGAACAAAGGATATAAATCATGCTATGGAACTTATAGAGAGATTCAATATTGACTATACAACAGTTGATATAACAAAAACAGTAGATATGCTTGAGCAAACTTTAAGTGAGTCAGCAGTTACAAGTAAAGGAATAAATATAGAGTTTAAAGGTTTAGCTCTTAGTAATATAAGACCAAGAGTAAGAATGACAACATTATACTCAATAGGTCAAAGTATTGGATATTTAGTTGGTGGAACAGGGAATTTATCAGAAAGAACTGTAGGATACTCAACAAAATGGGGGGATGGAGGACATGATTTTAACCCAATCGGTAATTTAACAAAAACTGAAGTTAGAATAATGGCAAGATATTTAGGTGTTCCAGATAGCATAATAAATAAAGCTCCATCAGCAGGTCTTTGGGAAGGTCAAACAGATGAAGATGAGATGGGTGTAAAATATAGTGAGATAGATGATTATATTACAACAGGTGGAAAAAATATTTCAAAAGAAACATATGAGATGATAAAAGGAAAAGAAATGAGAAATGCTCATAAAAATGATATGCCACCAATATGGGATGAAAAATAAAATAAAATAATTAATACCTCTTATAAAAGGGGTATTTTTTTTGTTTCTAACATAAGATGATAAAGAAGACAGAAAGTAAAGCATATGAGAAATAATAAACAGGAGGATAGCTATGAATTCCGAAGGGTTTTGGAACAATTTTAAAACATTACTATCGAAGACAGGATATCTAAAAAGTGAGCAGGTATACACAGCTTATGTAAGTGGATACACATATTACTTATCACATAATGAAATAGAAACATGGGATAAGTTTGAAGAAATTTGTGTAAGCAAAGGGTATGTACCAGATGTATGGGTGAAATACACATTTAACACTTTGTTAGAAAATAGAATGGATTTAGATATAGGATTTAGTAGGATCTTTGGAAAAGCTTTGCAAGAAAATTTAATAAGTATATAAGAAAAAAAGGTTATTTAGACGAGGTTTAAATAACCTTAATTCATTTATAAATAAAACACTAATTATAGAATAAGTTATTTGCTAGTGTTATAATTATAGGTAAAAATGGACAGTATTATGAAATAAGAATAAAGAGATAGCTCGCTTAGGAGGATATAATAATGAAAAAGGATTTTAAAGAGTTTAAAGATTTTATAAAAGGTAAAAAAGTTGCAGTAGTAGGTATGGGGGTAAGTAATATACCGATAATTAACTTTTTAGTAAAGCTTGGTGCAAATGTTACAGGATTTGATATGAGAGAAGCAGATGATTTTGGAGATTTAATTGCTGATTTTAAATCAAAGGGAGTAAAACTTGAGCTTGGAGAAAATTATTTAGACAGATTAACAGGATTTGAGGTTGTATTTAAAACACCATCAATGAGAATTGATTGTGATGCATTAGTTAGAGTTAAAGAAGAGGGTGCATATATAACATCAGAAATTGAAGAGTTTGTAAGATATGTTAAAGGAAAAGTTTTTGCAGTAACAGGAAGTGATGGGAAAACAACAACAACAACAATAATATCAGAACTTTTAAAAGCAGATGGATATAAAACATGGGTTGGTGGAAATATAGGAACTCCTTTATTTACACAAATAGAAGAAGTTGAAGAAAGTGATATGGTAGTTTTAGAATTATCAAGCTTTCAACTTATGACTATGGAATGTTTAACGGATATAGCTATAGTTACAAATATAACACCGAATCATTTAGATATGCATCATGGAATGCAAGAATACATAGATGCTAAGAAGAATGTATTTAAATATCAAGATAAAAATGGAATACTAATAATAAATGATGAAAATGATATAACAAAGGACTTATATAAAGAAGCTAAAGGAAAAACTTATAAATTTAGTTCACTAAAAACAGAAAATGAAGATGCCTACTATAAAGATGGTAAATTATATATAGAAGATAAATTTATATGTAATAAAGAAGATATAATAATTAAAGGTATGCATAATGTAGAAAATTACTTAGCAGCATTTTTAGCAGTTAAAGATGATGTTAAAATTGAAACAATGGCAAGTGTTGCAAAAACATTTGGTGGAGTTGAACATAGATGTGAGTTTGTAAGAGAATTTGATGGAGTTTCATATTATAATGATTCAATAGCATCAAGTCCAACTAGAACAGTAGCAGGTCTTATGGCATTTGATAAACCAGTTATAATTTTAGCCGGGGGATATGATAAGAATATTCCATTTGAGCCATTAGCAGAAGAGGGGCATAAAAAAATAAAAGCTATAATATTATTTGGATTAACAAAAAATAAAATAGATGACGTATTTAAGAAACTTGAAGATGAAAAAGGAATAAAAGTTGAAAGATATATAGTTGATTCATTAGAAGAAGCAGTTCTTAAAGCAAAAGAAATTTCTAAAGACGGTGATAAGGTTACATTATCTCCAGCTTGTGCAAGTTTTGATATGTTTAAAAACTTTATGATTAGAGGGGAAAAGTTTAAAGAATTAGTAAGAGATTTAAAATAATATATATAAATAGTAAAAGAGTTTTAGAAAAAGCATGAAAAGCTTACTTCTAAAACTCTTTTTTATGCTCAAAGATGAGTAGACAGGCTATTTATTAATAGTATTAAAAAGAAACATAGCCTAGAGTATCGTAGAAAGAAAAAGTTAGCAAATAGCTAAAAAAAAGAGAAAAATAGTAGTTTTATTAATTAAATTAAAATGGTATAAAGTTTGAGAATAGGATGTAAATGGTACACTTATTTAAGTCGAGAGGCGCTTCACTAAATTGTGAAAAACAATTTGAAAAAAAGTATTGACAGAACATTGAAGCGATGTTAATATATAGAAGTCGGCAAAACGACAAGGTCTTTGAAAATTAAACAGAAGAAATTAAGTAAACCAGCAATTCTTTTTAT
>NZ_CAMQRY010000020.1 GCF_947036855.1 uncultured Clostridium sp. | reverse complement strand
CTCCTTGTAATCTTTCCATATATATCGCTGTAAGTTTTGCAAGTTCTTTTGGACTTTCTTTAAAATCTTTCCTTACCCATGTTTGTAACACATTCCAAAAACCTCCTGATATAAACTTTAAAAAGTATTCTATTTCTGGAGTTTCTTCTTCATCCCCCTTCATTAATTTTCTTAAGTCTTGCATGTATATATCATATTTATAATTTAAAATACCAAATAAATTCCTTTCAAGTAAAAGCTTTAAAAAATCTCTTCTATCATACCAAAACTGAATATAACGCTCTGATAATTCTAAAGGATTAGCCATTTCTTTTAATATTCCAGTCCCTTTAAACTCTGAAAGTTTTAAATCTATGGCAGTTTTAATTACATCTTCTTTACTATTAAAATTTCTATAAAATGTTTTTCTTGCTACTTCAGCCCTACTGCAAATTTCAGTTATTGAAATACTATCAAATTCTTTTTCTTTTAAAATTTCAAGCATTGCATTTGATATACGCTCAATTGATTTTTTATTTCTATTTTTCACCCCATAATTTTCCATGTTACATATTCCCCTTTCTGTGTAAGTTTCATTAATTAGTTGACTAAGCATTTATGTTTAATTATAATTGAAATCATTAAAAGACACAAATGTGACAGTTTTAACAAATTGTAAATAGATTATTACTGCTTGTACAAAAGAATTGTACAAGCAGTAATGATTTGACTAATTCAATTTTTTAAAACTCAGGAGGAGAACAAATGAAAAAAGCATCAACTAAACTTGCTATGGTAGTTTTCCTATTAGGTATTGCAATGGGAGCACTAGACTCTGGTATAGTAGCCCCTGCTAGAAATATTATTGCAGATGGTCTACATGTTAGCCAGTCAGCAAGTATATGGATGATTACAATCTATACACTTGCGTTTGCAGTATCAATGCCTATTATGGGAAAACTTTCAGACAAATTTGGAAGAAAAAAGATTTATATGATTTCAATAGTATTATTTGCTATCGGGTCATTACTATGTGGATTATCTAATATTTTTGAAAGTTACCCTATGTTTCTTTCATCAAGAGTTCTTGAAGCCATTGGTGGTGGAGGTATTATGCCTATTGCTACTACATATATTGGAACTTCTTTTCCACCAGAAAAAAGAGGTTCAGCACTTGGTTTTATAGGTGCTATATTTGGTATATGCACAGTTATTGGACCAACACTTGGTTCAGCTATTCTTGGTTTATTTGGTAATCAAAACTGGGGAATATTATTCTTTATAAATATACCTATAAGTATAATTGTTATAATTCTTGGATTAAAGCTAGATGAGAGCAAAGCAGTTAATAGTGGAAAACTTGATATTGCAGGTTCACTTTCACTTGGAATTTTAATACTTTCACTTATGTATGCACTAACAAATCTAAAATTTGATAACTTATCTGCATCATTAACTTCTAAAGATGTATTACCTTATCTTATTATATTTGTTATAAGTATACCTATATTTATATTTATTGAGAAGAAAGCTCATGATCCAGTACTTGACCTTTCATATTTCACTAACAAGAATATATTAATAACATTAATCGTTAGTTTAATTGTAGGTGCAGGGCTTATGTCACTAGTATTTTTACCTCAATTCAGTGATAATGTTCTGAAACTTCCATCAGGAACTGGAGGATACTTCTCAACAATATTTGCTGTATTTATGGGAATATCATCAGTAATTTCAGGTAAGCTTATAGATAAAATAGGTGCTAAGATAGTACTTATAATCGGATTTATAATCTCAATAACTGGATGTATTTACTTTGCTTTTGTAACAGCAAGCTATCCAAACCTTATTAATTTACTTGTTGGGATAGGTATACTTGGTTCAGGATTTGGATTTACATTTGCAACACCACTTAATTATCTTATGATGGCTCTTGTACCAGAATCAGAAGCTACAATGGGTCAATCAACTGTTGCACTTGTACGTTCAATAGGAGTTGCTGTAGGACCAAACCTACTTGTTAACTTTATATCTAATGCAGCTCAAAAAGTACCAACAAAACTTATGAATGTTATGCCAAAACTTCCAGAACAGTTTGCACATCATTCAGCTAATATGTTTAGTAGTGGTGCTAGCACATTCCAAAATGCATCAGCAAATAATATATTTAGCTTAATATATAATATGACAAGTAAGCAATTTAACCTACTAGGACAACATATGGGAAATAACCCTATGTTTGTAGAGTTTAAAACATCTTACCTTCATAAACTTGCAGATTCTAAAGATATTATAACAAGTACATTCCAAAGTACGCTTAATAAAGGATATGGAGATATGTTCCTTGCCTCAGCAGTATTTTGTATTATAGCCTTAGTAATATCATTTTTCTTATCAAGTAAAAAGAATTTAAAAGTAAAAGATAAATAAATAAAAAGGAATTAAACTCTTCATATTTGAAAAGTTTAATTCCTTTTTTAGTTACTTTAAATTTAATACCTATTTACTTAATTTATAAAAGCTTAAAAATAGCCTATCTACTAGACATGCTACATTTTATTAAGTATTATACAAAGTATCTAAGAAATTTAAAATAAAATAAAAGTGAGGTACTATTGAATTGGAAATGAATTATAAAGTCTATAAAGAAGAACTAACATCATATTATGGAGATGAAAATCATCTAATTGACCATACATATAGTGACCTTTTAAATATTACAGAATATGAAAGGTCTTTTATTAAATTATTAAGTGAACTTAAATTAACTAAATCACATAGATTTAGTAGTGATTTTATGATTGTTGCAGAAAACACTAAAAATATAGTTGGTGACAGAGTTAGCTCTTGTATAGAATATACACAGCTCTGCAAAGATATGATTACTACAAATACAGGTATGTATCTAAATAAAATTTCCCTTACTATTGAAGATAAAATCGTTATTGAAACATTTAATCAAAGAAATAATTCTTATATGATTGAATCATACGACTCTATGAAGCATCTAAAAAAAGGATTCTTATATTTAGGGTTTAGTGAATACCAAGTTGACTATATGTTATATCAATTAGTCTACTCCACAATAAATTTAGGAGAAATTCAAGTAAATAAAATAATAGATGAAGGATTTTTATTTATGGAATTAGTTAAATATGTATCTAAAATATCATATCTAATCACTATTGATAGAAGAAATGATATTTTAGATGTATATTATAGATCAACATCTAATGATAACATTTCTATATCTATTAAAAATGGTGATATATTTTTAGGTTATGATACAGTGCTTAACAATTTTAGTGAAGAAAGATATGGTAATTCATATAAAGCAGAATTAATCAGTTTTATTAGTACTACATTCAAAGAAAAAATATCTGAGGTACTAATAGAAGTACTAGAAGACTGTGCTTTACTTTTACACAAATCTACACTAAATCATAAAAATAATACTAAAATTGATTTAAATAAATCACTTTCAGATGGTTATACAGTAATACTTGATTCTATAGAAGATGATATTTTTAATAGTAAACCTGACCTAATTAAGACTAATACAATTAACCCTAGTATAACTAAATCAGTAGCAACTAATATAGATCCTTTAAATGAATATGTAGAAACATTAATAAAAAAGAATATTAAAGAAATAATACCAGTAATAAGCGCTAAGGTAATTACTGAATTATACTCTATGAAGCTAACTGATAAAGTAATAATAGATATATTAAAATCAGCAACATTAAATACTGATATATTAACAAATGAAGAACAAGAATCTATACGTAAGATTCTTATAAAAATTGAAAATCACTAATAAATAATTATAGAGGATTATAAAAATCAAAAGCTATCGCTAGTTAATTTAAAATTAACTAGCGATAGCTTCATTTTTACTCTCAATTATAATCCTAAACCAGAAAATATATTGTTTAATTTAAATTCTAAATCATCCATTACTATACTTTTATATACCTCATCAATTCTATAAGAATTATTTAGATAATAAACTTCGTATTCATTTAATTTATATTGGTGTATTTCTCCATTTTGATATACTAAATTATATTCTTTTATCCCAGCTTTAGCGTAAATCTCCATTTTAGTGATAGTATCTAAACTGGCATTACTAGGTGATACCACTTCAAAAATTAATGTTGGAATAGTTAAAAATGACTGACCAAGTGTTTCAAATTTATCTTTTTCACTATCTTTACATACAACAAAAACATCAGGTTTAACTCTATCTTTACCTAAAATAACCTCTATTTGTTCTGAAAATACTCTACAAGGCTTATTTAAAAGATAATTATCTACCTTTGCATTAATCCTATTCACTATAGTATTATGATTTATAGATGAAAATGACTTTGCATATACATAACCTTTTATAAACTCTAATGGAACATCACTTTTTTTCTCAAGTTCTAAAAACTCTTCTAGAGTATATAATATATTTAATTCCTGTATTCCCATTTAATCACCTCTTTGCTTTATTAAATTTAGTATATCATAACTCTTTTCTAAAAGTTCAATTATCTTCAATAACTTTTAGAAGTTTATCTTTCTTAAATATAGTAGCTTAACTATGAACTGGCACCGGAGCTGAGCTAAAAGCGTAGTTTTTCCCTATATAATAAAAATATTACTTCTTATTATATAGGAATATAACTACACTTAAATATGAACAGTATACCATCACATCACATTTTCACACACCCTATTTATTATGATTACTCACAAGAAATTAACATTATAACTCTATCCATAATGCCTATTACTTTATAAACATATATAAATATAAAATAATAGATTTTCCTGCATCCCAAAGCTTTAGCTTTCTAGAATATCCACTCCTGACCTTTAAGTTGTCACCACTCTCTTGCCTATACTATCATCAAATAAGGAAATGAATATATGTATAGAGGCTCACTTTCTGCATTGGCTTAGCTAACCGCATAAATTAAAATATCAAAAAGTAAATAAAAGAATTTGGGGTATAAGAAGCTAAACTTATCAAAACTAATTTTTAATAAATCTATGGTTTAAATTCAATTTTTAACTTTAAGTTTTACTTATCCTTTGCTATATTTAATCTAAATATTTAAAGTCTTTGCAAGACTTCCATATAAGTTATAGAAACTGCATAGTCCAAATAATACTATGCTACCAAGCAATAAAAATAGGCAACATTAATTCAAAGATAAATTAATATGAAGCTAAAAATATTACTAGAAAGCAAAAAAGCTCCTTAGATTTTAAAATCTAAGGAGCTATATATCAAACATTAACAGTAGAATACTCCTACACACAGAGCTATCCCACCTTTAAATTAAAATCAAATATACACATATAAATAAAACTAAATATGCTATTAATGTATAAAAAACAGGAAAACTGTTTAAAATACTTAATGAGCCTTTTGTCTTATGTTCCTCAGATACTAACGTTATCTGTTGAATCTCACAAGTGTTTTCAGCACTTATAAGATGAAGGGCTTTTTTATTCTCTTTTATATGTGTAGTATTTGAACAAAGATTAAAAAATATACATAAAATATTTTAAGTTCATTTTTATTACTATTTTTTTATCTCTATTATATTTTGTATAAGGTGCTTACACTTTCCACATCCAGTTCCTGCCCCTGTGATTTCACTGATTTCGCCCACAGTATCTGCTCCATTTTTAACTGCCTCAACTACAGTTTCCATTGAAATATTCTTACAACCACAAACAACTGATAATATCTTTTTGATATCTTCAATACATCCACCACAACCAGTTCCTGCTCCAGTTACATTCTGAATATCTTCAACTGTTCTAGCTCCATTTGTCATAGCCTTTCTAATATCCCCATAACTCACTTGTTTACACTTACAAACTATTCTATTAGCTGGTACTAAAATAGCTGTAACATATAAATCTCCATCAGTTTTTAAAGAATGTTTATTTCCTGCATGTGCAACAAAAACATCTCCCACCTTTAGCTCAATCTCTTGCTCCTCTAATACTCCAACTCCAGAACCTTTTATACAATAAAATATTTCATCTTGTGCTGCATGGTCATGTAATGGTACTTTCATCTCTGACGTTATATGATAAACCTTTGTTTCAATCTCTTCTTTTACTTTATTTATATCCATACTATCACTCCTAATCCATTTATTATTTATTTCATTATTCATACTTCTAAATTTGCTTGGGCTAATACTTGTATATTTTTTAAAAAACCTAGTTAAATTAGCAGCCTCATTAAAACCTAATTCATTTGCAATTTCACTAATACTCTTTTGCTCAAAACATAGCTTTAACTTCATCTTTAAAATAAGCTGTTGAATTATATACTGCTTTGCAGAGATATCAATAGCCCTTCTTGTCATTAAATTAATAGTCTTCTTTGAAACATGCATCATATCAGCATAGCTCTCTACTGTTTTTTTCTCATTAAGATGCTTATCTACAAGCCCTATAAACTGCATAAATATCTCATTATTCTTCTCATATTTAAAGCTATTCTCTTTAAAAGCACTTCTAAATATAACTCTTCCTAAACTTTTAACAGTATTTGCAATTACTTCATAATCCATAATCTCATCAAAATTTAAATACATTTCACTTACCGTCTTAAATAGTCTTTCTAATACTGAACTATACTTACATAATTCTTGAAATTTAATATGTGGATTCATATAACTTTGCTTATACAAATCCTTAATATCAGAATTTTCATTGCTTAAAAACTCACATAAAAAGCCTTCAGTAAACATAAGTAAATAGCCCTCCACATTAGTAAATTCACTATATCTATGGATTCTATTTCTTGAAATAACTAATGCTTCACCCACTTGAACCTTATATTCTAAAAAATCAATTTCATGAGTATATTCACCCTCAGTAATAAAAATTAAATTATAAAAATCAGTACGAAAATGCTTTGTTATAGAAGTTTGATCAGCAACAGCAAAAAACTCCTTTAAAGATATAATCTCAAAACCTTTATTGCTTTCTTCATTCCTAAACTTAATCTTTTTTACATTGTCCATAATATCCTCCTTATATTTCTTTTTCCCTCAATATAAAATCCACTTACAACTATCTTAATTATATAATTATTTACTAAAATTTGTAATAGCAATACTATACTAAAAACTATCAAAATGAAACCTCTATATCCTTACCTTACCATATAGAATATCCTTATAATCTAACTCTAAATAATCTTTATCAATATTTTCAAAGTTTAATATTTATAAATAGATTAAATTACACTAAATATTTTACTGGCTCAATAAACTCTCTACATTTTTATTTTATTGGCATCCCACATATAAATTTTTGATGAAATTCAAAAAAACTATTATAGCTAAACCTTTAGCCACAATAGTTTTCTCTATTCTTATACTTATATAGTCAAATTTCACTTTGAGATAATATCTTTAATTCGCGCTATAAAAATATCACGAACCTCTTTATATTCAAGCAAACTTTTTTCTACTACTTCTACATCTATACCTAAGTTTTTGATAGTATTACACCAAGAGTTTTCACCCTTAATAATATCATTTTTAACATGTTTACCAATTAGCATAAATAGAAGATTAATTTGCAGTTTATCTATTTTCTGCTTTTTAATTTCTTCTACTGTATATTCTAGGTTATTTTCACCTGCAAGTGTGCCTACTATTATATTTTCTTTATATAAAACTTTTAATCTTTCTTCAAATACTCTATATTCTTTATTAGAGTGTTTAGTAGAACCATGCCCTATAAATAGTTTATTGCTACTATCTTCTGTATTTTTTATAATAGCATTAAGTACTTTATCACAAGTTTTATCTAAAGTTTCTTTCTGCCCATATATAAGTGGATTCCCTATTTTTATACTTTTAAAATCATCTATATAATTATTCATTATAAGTTCTATTCTTTTAGACTCATCACCAATCATAAAGTATGCTGGTTGAATTATTATATTTTCAAAGCCTTCTTTTTTAATATTTTCTAAAACATCTACAAAATGCTCTATATTTATATCATCTTTTTCTTTGAGTATTGTGCAAATCCTCTTTAGCATAAAGCAATTTCTTACTTCGTACTGATTTCCTACTTGCTCTTTAACTTCATTTTCAAGAGTATAAATAGCATTTTTTATTGCTTTTTTATTTGCAGTCCCAAAATGAACTAATAAAATTATAGTTTTCACTTGTTCTCCTTACTGAAAATCATTCCCCTTAAAATAAATATTCACCTATTTATATTAATATTTAATATTTAATTTTTCAATTATATTTCAAATTTACTAAATGCTTCTAAGAATTTATTTATATGCTCCTGTGTATGCTTCGCACTTAGGAAGATTGTTTCATACTGTGATGGTGGAATGTTTATTCCCTCACTCATCATATGTTCAAAGTATTTATTGAATAATTCTATATCACAAGTTTTAACATCAGCAAAAGATTTAACTTCATTAAGCTTTGTGAAGAATACTGTAAACATACCACCTTGTCTATTAACTGCTACTGGTATATTTTTTTCTTTAGCTATTTTTCTTATACCTTTTTCTAGCATTTCACCCATTTCATCTATATGTGTATAAATACTTGGATTATTTTTAAGTTTATTCAGTGTAGTTAGCCCTGCTGCCATAACTACTGGATTTCCAGACATTGTTCCTGCTTGATATACTCCCCCAAGAGGTGCTAATATCTCCATGATATCTTTTCTTCCACCATATGCTCCACAAGGTAGTCCACCACCCATTATTTTTGCATATGCAATTAAGTCTGGCTTAACATCAAATAAACTTTGTGCACCTTCAAATGATACTCTAAATCCACTCATAACTTCATCAAATATTAAAAGTGCTCCATATTTATCACACATATTTCTTAAAGCTTTCATAAATTTATTATCTGCTTTAATCATTCCCATATTACCAGCTACTGGTTCTATAATAACTCCTGCAATATCATCACCATATGCTTTAAATAATTCCTCTACTTGCTTTTCATCATTATAAACACCAATGATAGTATTTTTTATACTGTCATTTGGAATTCCAAGAGAACCTGCAATTCCTTCTGTTAAAACTCCTGAACCAGCTTCAACAAGGAATCCATCAAAATGTCCATGATAACACCCAGCAAATTTAATTATTTTATTTCTTTTTGTATATCCTCTAGCAAGTTTTACCGCACTCATTGTAGCTTCTGTTCCTGAGTTAACCATTCTTACCATTTCTACATTTTCCATGTTCTCACAAAGGAATTTTGCCATATCAAGCTCAAGCTTTGTTGGTATACCAAATGCTAACGCACTTTTTGATATATCTTGTATGCTTTTAACTACATCTGTATCACAATGACCAAGTATCATAGGTCCCCATGCAAGTACAAAATCTATGTAGTCTTTTCCATCCTCATCTGTGATAATTACTCCATTACCACTTTTGATAACTGGTGTTTGCATATTAAAACCTTTATATGCTCTCACTGGTGAGTTTACCCCACCTGGCATATATAATTTTGATTCTTCAAATATTTTATGATTTTTCATCTTATTCTCCTCTTAACTTTCTCTCTCTTTTAATTATTCTCTTATCCATCTTGCTGCATCCATTGCATGATATGTTATTATCATATCTGCCCCTGCTCTTTTTATAGATAGCAACATTTCAAGTGCAACTTTTTTCTCATCTATAAGCCCAAGTTTTGCTCCTGCTTTAACCATAGCAAACTCACCACTTACGCTGTATGCACATATTGGAACATTTACAGTATCTTTAGTTCTTCTTATTATATCAAGGTAAGAAAGTGCTGGTTTAATCATTATGATGTCTGCCCCTTCTTCTAAGTCATATTCAATTTCTTTCATAGCTTCATTGCTATTAGCTGGATCCATTTGATATGTTTTTCTATCCCCAAACTGAGGTGCTGAATTTGCAGCCGCTCTAAATGGTCCATAAAATGCAGAACAATATTTAGCTGAGTAACTCATTATTGCTACATCTTTAAAGTTGTTTTCATCAAGAATATTTCTTATATATCCAACTCTTCCATCCATCATATCAGATGGTGCAACCATTTGTGCTCCAGCCTTTGCATGAGATAATGCTATTTCTCCAAGCTTTACAAGTGTTGAATCATTATCAACTCTCTCACCATCTAATATTCCACAATGTCCATGGTCTGTGTATTGGCACATACAAATATCTGTAATAACGTACATATCCTTTGAAATTTTTCTTATAAGCTCAACTGCTTTTTGAACTATTCCAGTTTCACTATAAGCCTGTGAACCATTGCAATCCTTAGTTTTTGGAAGTCCAAATACTATAACACCTTTAATTTTAGCATCTTCAAGTTCTTTTATAAGTTCTGGTAATCTATCAAGTGACCAGTGATAATTCCCTTCAAGAGATGATATTTCTTCTTTTATATTCTCTCCCTCAACAACAAATAAAGGTAAAATTAAATCATCACTTGTAAGTACATTTTCTCTTACAAGTCCTCTTATACTATTATTTACTCTAAGTCTTCTAGTTCTTTTCATAATAATTCACTCCTTAATATCTTCTACTACATTAAAATACACCCCATAGAAATATATCTAAAGGGCATAAAATTTGTTTCAAGCTAAATACCTGTTTTATATTTTATCCTTCATCTCAACTATTTCATTTAAAAATCCATCTTCTGAATGTTTTTTACATACAGCACATTCAATTCCATATTCTTTTAATGTCCCTGCTGTTCTTGGTCCTATAGCTATACTCTTTTTACTTTTTATTTTCTCTATTCCAAGCATATCTATCATATTAATTACAGTACTAGGGCTTGTATATAAAACAATATCTACTTCATTAAATGAGTTTTGATTTCTAACCTCACCTTTAGTTGTATTGTAAATATTAACTCTATCCACATTTGCTTTAAGTTCTTCAAGTTTTGTCTGTAAAAAATCATTACTTAAATTAGAGCAAGGAATTAAAACTTTATCTTCTAATTTAATATGCTCTTTCATATTATCAAATAAATTTGTTGATATAAATTCTTTAGCAACAACAAAACTCATTATACCTCTTTGCACTAAAGCTTTATCTGTAGCTCTTCCTACACAGTAAAATTTTGCTTTTAAAAATCTTATATCAAATTTTTCTTCTACTAAATAATCAAAAAACATATTAACAGCATTTACAGATGTAAAAACTATATGTTCATAGTCTTTAAGCTTTTCTATATATGGCTTTAAGTTACTCTTTGTATCTTCTATTTTTATTGAATTAATCTCTGTTACTTCTGCTCCAAGTTCTTTAAGTTTTACCTTTAGGTTTGAAGATTGTGCTCTTGACCTTGTAACACAAATATTCTTACCAAATAGAGGCTTTTTCTCATACCATGAAAGTTTTTCACTAAGGTTTACAACATCTCCAACTACTATTATACATGGTGACTTAATTTTACTTTCTTTTGCAAGAGAGCTAATTGTTTCTAAAGTTCCTATAACTTTTCTTTGCTTTGCTCCTGTACCTTTCATAACAATTGCAGATGGAGTATTTATCTCTTTTCCATTTTGAACTAAGTTTGCTACTATATTATCAAGGTTGCTAAGCCCCATCATAAAGACAAGAGTTCCTTTTTCATTTGCTAGAGCATTCCAGTTTATTTTTTGTACTCCTGCAGTCATTCCTGTTACAATATGAAAGCTTTGCGCAATTCCTCTATGTGTTATAGGAATACCTGCATAGTTTAAAGCAGCTATTGGAGATGTTACCCCTGGGATAACTTCAAACTCTATATTATTTTCAGAAAGTGCAAGAACTTCTTCTCCACCTCTACCAAAAACATATGGATCTCCACCTTTAACTCTACCTACTATATGTCCTTTTTTTGCAAGTTCTACAATCATATCATTTATTTCTTCCTGTGTTTTATAATGACATCCTGGCTCTTTTCCACAGTAATAAATCTCACAATCATCATTTAAATAATTTAATACATTACCTGAAACTAGCTTATCATATAAAATTGCTGTACATTCTTTTAAAACTCTAACTGCTTTTAAAGTTAATAATTCTTCATCACCAGGTCCTGTTCCTATTATATATGCTTTACTCACTATTTTCCCCTCCACTACTTTCCAAGTATTTTATCTGCTAGTATTTTTGAAAGTTCTATACTATCACTCTTTTTACCACTAACTTCTTTTTTAACAACTTTCCCATCAACACTAAATACACCTATCATAGAAAACTCATCATCTTTAAGCTCTGAATATGCCCCTATAACACTATGACACCCACCATTTAAAATCCTCATAAAGTTTCTCTCTGCTTCAACCATAAGTCTTACATTCTTATCATCTAACTTTTCAAAATAAGAATTATTTCTGCCACCTTTACGACATTCAATTCCAAGTGCTCCCTGCCCTATTGCTGGTATAAATTCTTTAGGATCAAAATAACTTGTAATTATATTTGTAAGCCCAAGTCTTTTTATCCCTGCTGCTGCAAGAATAATTCCATCCATCTTTTCTTCTTTCATTTTCTTTAGTCTTGTTTGAACATTACCTCTTATAGGTACTATGTTTATATCAGATCTTAGCTCTTTTGTAAGTGCAGCTCTTCTTATACTACTTGTTCCAATAATTGCACCTTCTTTAAGATTTTCAAATGAAGTTACACCATCATTCGCTATAAAAACATCCCTTACATCTTCTCTTTCTAAAATAGCAGTAAGTTCAAATTCTTCTAAAAGGGCAAATGGTACATCTTTCATACTATGTACAGCAGCATCAACTTCTCCCCCTGCAAGTGCAAGTTCTATTTCTTTTACAAATAAACCTTTTCCACCTATTTTACTAAGTGTAACATCAAGTCTTCTATCACCCTCAGTTACTATAAGTTCTTTTCTTGCCTTTACTCCACTACTTTTATTTAAAAGCTGCATAACTTTATCTGCCTGAGCCTGTGCAAGTATACTCTTTCTTGTTCCTATTATTAACTCCATAACTACCCCTACCTTTTACCTACACTTCTAAATCATCAAAAAACAATTTTAAAGTTAAATTTGCTTTATTTTTTTTCCATATTTCTTTAAACTCATCTGTATTTATAAAGGATAATATAGTTTTGCTATCTATTCTACCTTTAACTAGCCCTCTAATTTCATATGTATATTCTTCAAATTTATCATACTCTTTTAAAACACCATTAATTTTTTCTCCAAGTAAAATACTCATTTTAGGATTAGCATTCTTTGTACTTACTGCAAAACTAAAATTATCTGTCTTATCTTGATATGGAAGTTTTGAAACTCCACTCTTAACATCTGAGCAATCAATAAAAATCTTAAAAATCTGATTGCAATCATTTCTTATCTTCTCTGTTAAATTTTTATCATCAATAGCTATGATAATTAAATGCTTATCATAAATAAATGATTTATCATATTCACCAATTACAAGTATTGTTGTATCATTTTTTAAAATTTCAAAATCTTCTAAAAAATCTCTAGATAAAATTTCAACATAAGATTTATTTAAAATAAATCTTTTAGCCTTTAAAAGCCCTGCCTTACCTCCACCTATTATCCCTACTCTTATTTTTTTATAATCAAGCCCTATATATGCTGTTTCAAAATTATCTAACTGAATATTGCCTTTAAAATCCTTAGACATTCTTCCTCATTCCCTTTCAGTTTTTCTTCCTTTAAAACTTCTATAGCCTTATTCATATAAACATCAGAAGCACTTTTTATCATAAGATTTGCAATTTCTACATCATCATCTGTTTTACTCTTATTATAAAAAGTTTTACATCTATCATCTACAATTTGAGCTGAAAAACTTCGTATCTCACTTATATCTTTTGATATCTCCCTAAGCTTTAACCACTCCATGAAATTTTCAATAGCTTCCTTAATAATATACTTATTTTCATACATTCTTTTCTTTCTACTAAGCTTATTAGAATCATCAATTTTACTAATATCATCTATATTACTGAGGCTAACCCTTTCATAAAATCTAATTTTTTCATCTACATCTCTTGGAACTGCTAAATCAAATATTTGAAGTTTTTCACCAAACTCACTTATATCATTTTTTCTAAGAACTATCTCCCTTGATGATGTACATGAAACTATTACATCTACTTTATCAAAAAATACTTTTGCCTTTTCATAGGTCATTACTTTTGTTTTGCTACTTTCTATATCTAATATTTTAGCTACATTTCGAACAACTACTATTATCTCAGAAATCCCAGCACCTAATGCATACTTATGAATATGTCTTCCCACTTCACCAAATCCAATAATCACCATACTTTTTACACTACTGTGCATAGCCTGATTAATAACTATTGATGATGATGAAACTGGTATTTCATAAAGCTTACTCATTGTTCTAAATTTCTTTCCAGCACCTATGGCATTTTGGAATAATCTATTTAAAACAGAGCTAACTGCCTTTTCTTCCTGTGCTATTTTAAAAGCATCTTTAACTTGTCCAAGTATTTGATCTTCTCCAGTAATTCTTGAATGGAATCCACTAATTACCTCAAATAAATGCTTAGCAGCCTTTTCATCTTTAAAAGTGAAAGAATGCTGTTTTAAACTACTATCCCACCCTAAAACACTAAATATTTTATCAACTATTAAATCAAATGAACCAACTACGTTTATATAAATCTCAGTTCTATTACAAGTATTTATAATTACAGCTTCATCAAAAACCATTAAAAATCTTTGTAAATATTCTTTATGATTTTCTGTTACTGCAAATTTTTCTCTTATATCTAAATCAATATTTTTTCTAATTCCAACTAATACTATCATTAATATAAATCTCCCATTAAAAAACTTTAAATCACCTTAAAATTCTACTATTCTAATTATACACTCCCTAGTTATTTATTCCAAATAATCTGCTAAGTTTTTCATATTTTCATCTAAACTATTACCGTAAATATATAGAAGATAAAAAAACTCCCACTAATAGTATTTATTAATACTAAAATCAGGAGTTTATCAAAAAATTTAATATTTTAATTAATATAAATCTACTTTTTAAGTTATCTCAAACTTTATCACATTTTATATTGGCAAGTCTATCTACTCAACCTTTATAATGCCTATATTATTATTTATTATGTTTAAAACGAAGATTTTTAACTAAATTTATTTCAAGTCCTAGCTTAGTTGCAATAGTTTCATCATCAAGTATATCTAAAAAACTAATTGCTGACTCTATCTTACCAGCCTCTCTACCTTCTTCTCTACCTTCTTTTCTGCCTTTATCCATTGCACTATTAATCATATTAGCTCTTTCATGAAGTGATCTCTCTCTGTTCCAATATAGTTCCATTGCATTTTTATCAGCACTTAAGTATTCAATTTTGTTTTCTGCTTTTTGAATTACAGGTTCCAATTCTATCAACTCCTTTAGCGTATTATCTGATATATCTTTTTCAAGGAAAGTTAACCATCTTTCTATTGAACTATCTTTGAAATTTTTATCATTTTTTCTTCTGAATTTTGGAAGTTCTAAGAAATGTATTTCAACAATATCTGTTAGCATATAATCTTTCTCTAAATCTTCCCATAAGTGAAATGATGATTGATAACTCTCTGTTCCAAGAAACTCAAAATCTAATATATTTATTGTTATTACTTTTTCTAAACTTTTGAAATCTTCACCCTTTTTAATATTTTCAAGGTACATCTTTCCCCAGTAAAATAAAGTTCTTTTATCCATATTTCCTTGATCTGTAAGTTGAACTTCTATGTCTATATGTTCATCATTAGAAGTTTTAGCTCTTACATCTATTATACCAGTTCTATCATCTATTAGTTCCCCTGTTAGCTCTTTATTTTCTAAAATTTCTAACTCTACTAAAATATCCTTATTTGTTCTCTTAAGTACAGCATTTATAAATGCTAGTAAAATATCTTCGTTCCCTTTTTCTCCAAAAACTTTCTTAAAAACAAAGTCATTAAGTGGTTTAATTTTTCTCATATATTTCTCCTTACTGCTTTTCTCTTTTGTTATATTCTTATCTATTGCTATCTTAATTATAACATCTTACTCAATAATATTGGAGATCTCTATAAGAATAGGTAGCTTCCCTAAAAGACTTCGATTTAATTACATTAAGCTATTTTTCAAGTACAGATAGGTCTTGCCTTTCATATTTATCATTTCCTACTTTTCCCTTTTTAAATGTCCAACACTTAATTGCGTCTTTTAATATTTTATCTTTATTATCTAAAAAAAATCACGAATATATGTGTTGTATTCAAATTGACTATCTATCTCTGACTTTCCTTTACTTCTCTTTTTATCTTCTTGTATTTTGTACCATTCATTTACTGCATCAGAATATCTTTTACCAGCACTTTTTTTCAGATATTTTTGAAAAATAACATTAAACGAAAATGCATCTCCTATTATTGTTTTAAAGAAAGTTCTATGCTTTTCTGAGCATACAAAGTTTTCTTCAATAATACTCTCCAAAGATAATTCATTAAAATTTATATCAATCTTTTTTCTTTTAGTTCTTGGCTCTATCAACTTCTCACCAGTCTTTAAAAAATATTCTATTCTTTTAGTTATATCTCGCTTTCCACCAGTTGTAGAAAGTTCATTTTCTCTACAAAATAAAATGAGTTGTTCTTTTAAATAATAATATTGAAGAAATGTATCATATTTTAATTCTTTTGAAAGTATTGGACGTTCACTCATATATATCCTCCTCTTATTCATAAAAACTTTATAGCCCTTATACCAAGTCAAATAATTTAATAAAAACTTAACTAACGTACCTTTAAATCTATATATCTAAACCTTTGTTTACTATACATTATATCTATATTATAACCTACTCTTCATTCAATTAGACACTAAATCACTATAATTATCTAACATAACCTACTCTTCGATTTCTTATCTTAAAAGTAAAACACAGTAGTGAAATTTTTATATTTCAACTACTGTGTTTTACTTTTTCACACCTAAAAACTACTATAAAAATTTAAACTTTAAAATTAAATTTTTATAATATTCTAATTAACATATAGCTGTATTACGCTCTGTTAATGCTTTAAAGAATATAATTAAGAAGTTTATCAATACATATGCAACAATTGCTGAAATAACAACTATTTCTATAATTGATATAACCTCTAAATATGGAAGAGCAGCAAAATCATGTGCTCTAAAATACTTAACCGCCTTACAAGTTGCAAGTGAACTTATAGCAAGTGGGAAGGTAAAGGCCGCAAGTGCTGGTGTAAATTTTTGTCTAAATAATTTACTTGCTGAGTAATAAACTATTACTACATTAATTACTAAAAGGATTATTAAAAACCACAAGAAGTATATGTTAAGTTCTTTATAAAGTGATAAGAACCCTGCAACAGCTAGTCCACCTGGGGCAGCCATTACTCCTGTTGTAGCTAATTGGTCTTTAGTAAACTTTTTAGCAAATATTTTGTATAACATAAATGGGTAACAAGCAAGATAAGATACTGTACCAAAGTATAGCATAAATAGTGCAAGTGTATCATGTCCCATTCCCTTACTAACTATTGCTCCAACAACTATCCCAACATATGTTGTATACCAACATGGTAAAACCTCACTAAATTTATGACGTTTAATTCTAAGAAATGTATATATAGCAACGAGGATAAAATGGACTATTACAGCAAAAAGCCATAACCTTGATGTAAATACAGGATATGATTTATGAAAATATGCTGCAATTAAGAATGTTGACATATCTACAGTTGTATAAAAACTTCCTGATATTGGATTTTTCAAATCCTTTATTACGCTTTTAGGCTTTAAAATAAGCTTTAAAATCATTAAAGCTATAACTGGAAATGCAAAATAAATTGCAAATGGTTTAATAAAATGAATATCTAATACTCCATACGCATTACTTACTGTAATAAATGCAAGTGCTGTACCACATATCCCAATTGGATAATTCCCTAATTTTTTCATATAAGCCGCCATTGATTAATCCTCCCCTACAGCAAATCTAAATTTACTGCACTTTATCATGTTGATAGAATGTAATATAACTAAAACAATAATATATTGTTAATATATTAACATACATATTTATAATAAACTATGACATATATCACATTATTTTATCTCTACATATACTAAAAAAACTCTGTAACTTCAAAATATTGAAGTTACAGAGTTTTTTGCTTACTTTAAATTAAAGAGTTATTACTTCCATCTTATCACCAATTTTAATGTTTGCACCTTTTTCTACAGTTCCAAACACTCCATTTTTAGGCATTATACAATCCCCAACCATTTGATATATGTGGCATTTATCATGACACTTTTTACCCTTTTGAGTAATTTCTAAGATAGCATCACCTACTGTAATTTTATCCCCTACTTTTATTGTATCAAGATCTATTCCCTCAGTTACTAAATTTTCACCAAAGTCACCAAACTTAACATTCCCACCTCTTTTTATAAAATCTTCTATTTTTTCTTTTTCTAAAAGAGATACTTGTCTATGCCATTTTCCACCATGTGCATCACCTTTTAATCCAAATCCACCTATAAGTTCTATTTCTGTTATTTGTGTTTTACCTATACCTTTTTTTTCACTAATACATATTGATACTAATTTACCCATTTTCTTCAGCCTCCTATTTCAAACATAAACTTATTATCTTGTGAGTGTTTTTTCTCATTAAATTCATGTTCTGTTTGTTTATTAAATATACTTTCACGAAGTTTTTTCTCTAGTAATAACTCATCTTGATTATTTACAAGCTGCTTTAAATCAAGTCCACCTTTAAAATGTAGACATTCTTTTAAAAATCCATCTGATGTTATTCTAACTCTATTACATTTATCACAGAATTTATTAGACATAGGAGAGATAAAACCAATTTTACCACTACTTCCTACTATCTTTACATATCCTGCGGGTCCATTTATTCCTTCATTTTCTGCATCTTCGACTTTAAATGAATCCTTTAACTTTCCAAGTAGTTCTTTTTGTGTTTTACCTTTAAATTTAATTCCTTCACCAATTGGCATCAGTTCTATAAATCTTACATCTACCTTTTTATCAACAGACATCTTGCAAAGGTCTATAAACTCATCATCATTTACATCATCAATAATTACAACATTTATCTTAACTTTAAGATTTTTCTCTAAAGATTTATCTATAGCACCTAGTACCTTATTTAAATCTCCACCTCGTGTAATATTTGAAAATCTATCATAATCAAGAGTATCAAGACTTATATTAACTTCTGATAATCCAGCATCTACAAGTTTTTCTAACTTTTCTTCAAGTAAAATAGCATTTGTTGTTATACCTATTTTATTTATGCCTGATAATTTTGCAATTTCAATTAACTCATGTAAATCATCACGAAGAAGTGGCTCTCCACCAGTAAATCTTAACTTCTTTATTCCAAGCCCTGCAAATATCTTTATTATCTTTTTAAGTTCCTTATTATCAAGTGTTGATTTTATATTATGAAATTTCACATTACTCTCTGGCATACAGTAAACACATCTTAAATTACAAGCATCTGTAAGTGAAATTCTTAAATACTCTATTTTTCTACCACATCTATCTATCACTTACTTAGTCCTCTCTTTCAAAGTGGAAGTTACCACTTTTTCCACCCTCTTTTGACACTAAGTGAACACTTTCAATTACCATACCTTTATCAATTGCCTTACACATATCATATATAGTTAATGCAGCTATTGAAACAGATGTTAATGCTTCCATTTCAACTCCTGTTTTCCCTGTAGTTGTAACCTGTCCATAAATAATAATTCTTGTGTTTTCTACATCTATTTCAAAATCTATATTCGCTTGACTAATCATAAGAGGATGGCACATAGGAATTATATTACTTGTTTGTTTACTTCCCATAATTCCTGCTATTCTAGCTACACCTAGAACATCACCTTTTTTCATAGTACCTTCTTGTATTTTTTTTATAATCTCTTCATTAACTTTTATACTCCCTTTTGCTAATGCAACTCTTTTAGTTTCCACTTTGTTTGATACATCAACCATATGAGCATTTCCATTTTTATCAAAATGAGTTAAAGTCCCCATTTCTACCCCTCCTTAATTTTTAGCCTTAATTATAATTTTTATAAGCTCTATTTATTTTCCAAAAGAACAATGTGGATATGTGCAAACCTTACAATCTAGACAAAGTCCACCATGTCCAAGCATAGCTATATCTCTTTTAGTTAATTTTTCATCTGCTAGAACTCTAGGTAATACTAAATCAAATACAGTTCTTTTTGAATACATTACACACCCTGGAAGCCCAAGTACAGGTATTCCATCAACATATGATATAAGAAGCATTGCCCCTGGAAGCACAGGTGAGCCATATGTTACTATTTCTCCCCCACAATCCTTTATAGCAGATGGTGTTACATCATCTGGGTCTACTGACATTCCACCAGTACATACAACCATTTCAGCACCTTTTTTAAGCCAATCTTTTATTGCATTTGTAATTGTTTCTTTATCATCATTAACTATAGTTTGACCTAGAACCTCGCAACCAAAGTGTGAAACTTTTCTATCTATTACAGGACCAAACTTATCTGTAATTCTTCCATAAAAAATTTCACTTCCTGTTGTTACTATTCCAACCTTTTTCTTTTTAATTTCATCAACCCACATGATTTTCTTTGTACAAGTTTCTTTTGCTTCATCTAAAAGTTCTTGCTTTATCATAAGTGGAATAACTCTTGTTCCTCCAACTTTTTCACCTTTCTTTACTTCCATATTATTATGTAAAGTAGCGAACATGATATCATCAATCATATTTAATTTTAACAATTCTTCTTTATCAATTCTTAAAAGACCATCTTCCTTTATGAAAACATCTATTTTACCTTCTTTAACATCTCCATATTCAAATCCTTCTCCACACGCTATGTCTATAAGAATTTTAGCAGCATCATTCTCATGGACAAGACCATTAGCTTCTTCAAAAACATATATATGTTCTTTCCCTATTGAAAGTAACTCTTCAATGTCTTCTTCTCTAATTATATATCCTTTTTTAAATGCTGTTCCTTTAAATTCTCCTGGAACTATTTTAGTTATATCATGTAAAAGAACTCTTCCTACTGCATCTCTTGTTTTAATCATTTTCATAATAGTAAACACCCTTTCAATATCAAGTGTATTAAACCACCCAACTCTTTATATAAAACTTTAATTTATTTTCTAGCACAATCTTTAGCTGTTTCATTTAAAATATCAATTCCATGCTTTAATGTATCAAGTATAAAATCTAAAGCTTCTTTGCAAGCCTTTGGACTTCCTGGTAGATTAACTATTAATGTCTTATTTCTTATACCAGACACAGCTCTTGAAAGCATTGCTCTCTTTGTAATAGATAAACTATACATTCTTATAGCCTCTGAAATACCCTGTGCTTCTCTATGAATAATTTCCTTTGTTGCCTCTGGAGTTATATCTCTTGGTGAAAACCCTGTACCACCTGTACTTAGAATTAAATTTACGCCTAGATTATCAGACATCTTTATAAACTGTTCTTTAAGCATTTCCTTTTCATCTGGAACTACTATATAATCTACAACTTTAAATCCATTACTTTCTACAATCTCTTTTATAACTGCTCCACTTTTATCTTCTCTTTCACCACGATATCCTGTATCGCTACTTGTTATTATTCCTACAGTATACACTAAAACATCCCCTTTATTTTCACATTAAAATATTCTTAACATACTATTAATATTACTATATTTTTTTTCCAAATAAAAGCATTTCAGATGAACTTATTATTTTACATAATTCTTGCAAAACTTATGCTTTTTAATTGCCTAATCTTAACAACTTAACCTTTTGTTTTAATAGTTTAATAAAGATTTTCCACTTATAGTATTTCTTATTTTTTTACAAGCAAAATTTTTATTTAATTTTTCTGTAATTTTTTTGTAAAAGTTTTCAATAAGAATCATTTATTATCTCTACTATAGCTTTATAATCATTTATATCTACTTTTTTTGCTAAGCTATCTAAACTTTCATCATCAGTTGCAATTGCAATTAAATTTTCCAAAGGTGTTATGATTTTATCTGAAAAGCCTTTTCTAAAAACTTCTATTTTTTTAAGACTACTATTTTTATATCCCTCTACAATAATATAATCGCTCATTTTATGTTTTTCTAAAATTTCTTCAAGATTGAGTTCATCCGTAAGTTCACTTATCATTGCAAATCTATTTTTTGAAGAAATTGAAATATTATCAGCCCCAGCCATTCTATGCCTATAAGTATCCTTACCTTTTTTATCAATATCAAAGCCATGCACATCATGTTTTATAGTTGATATAATACACTCTTCTTTTTTAAGTTCTTTTATAATACCTTCTATCAGAGTTGTTTTTCCTGAATTAGAACAGCTTGCTACAATATTTATAATCTTTGGGACTTTTTTTAATCCATCTTTTTTTAAACTTATATATTCATCAACAGTATTTATATTTCTTAAACAATTCTCACTATTTATATAGAAATATGATGTACTACACTCTTCTAAAAGCCCTCTAAGTCTGTAATTATTAGAACTTATAAGCTTTTCCAGAGTATTTAAAACTGATTTGTTATATACTGCAAATAAAGGGTCTACACCTCCATTTAATGATGCTACAAGTATATCTTCCTTAGAGTTTATACTACAAATAGAATTTATAATATCTTCTTCTACAAAAGGCATGTCAGCTGCAAGTACAAATATCTTATCTGTACTTGCAGTTTTTAAAGCTGAATATATTCCTGAAATAGGACCAATATCTTTCTTTTCATCTAAAATAAGTCTACACCTATCTTTATATTCTGAATACAGGCTCAAATCATTGCAAGATATACAGATTTCTTTAAATCCTTTTAGCCTGTCTAATATACATTCTATAAATTTCTTACCATCAAGGTCTAAAAATGCCTTAGTTTTATAATTCATTCTTGAATTTTTTCCACCTGATAAGATAACTGCTGTCATTTCACTTTTCATTTTCCCACCTACTATTTATATACTTTTACTAAATCACCTTTATTTAAAGCCTTATCTACTGGAACTTCAAGTATTGCATTACTTCCAAGCATTGTACTAATCTGCCCTGGGCTTTGATATACTCTACTTATATAAACTTTATTTTCTTTCTCTTGCTTAAGCTTAACTCTTAAAAACCTTCTCTTTCTAGATACCTTTGTATATTCATCTTGAACTATTCCATAGACTTCTTGTAATTTAAGTTCATTACAATTAAGCATTTTAGCAATTAAACCTCTTACTGTCAGTTCAAAAGTTGTGGCTGCAGCAACTGGTGTTCCTGATAAGCCTATGTATATTTTATTCTCATTATTTACTGCTGCAAACATTGGAGATCCTGGTTTTATGTCAACTTTCCAAAATAAAACTTTATAACCTATAGCTTCTACTGATTCCTTAACAAGGTCTTTTTCTCCAACTGAAACTCCACCTGTTGAAATTAAGATATCACATTCTTTTTCTGCGCTACTTATAACTTCACTTATAGACTTCTTATCATCAGCTATTGAACCAAAGAATAAAACATTACATCCTAATTCTGATAATCTCATCTTTAAAAATATTTTATTACTATCATATATCTTTCCACCAGCTAACTTTTCACCTGGGTTTAATAATTCATCCCCTGTAGTTATAATTCCAACAATAGGTTTCTTATAAACTTTAATAGTAGCTATCCCTAGTGATGCAAGTGCCATTGCCTGACTTGATTTTATCTTAATACCTTTTTCTAAAATTAAAGTTCCTAC
>NZ_CAMQRY010000019.1 GCF_947036855.1 uncultured Clostridium sp. | reverse complement strand
ATTCATTAAGTGTTTTTGATTCAGAAATGACAGATGTTATTAGAGCAGAAGATAGATTAAATATAGGTTCAGTTGAAGATGGTGAAAATTATATTTATAGTGTTACTATAAATAAATTAGATAACAGTAAAAAGTATACGGTAGGACTTCCAAGAGTAGAAAGAATGAAAGAAGCAACTTTTAGTATGAAAGTTGATTTACAGTAAATTTAAATAATGAATATTTAATATGGTAATAGAGCTATATCAGCAATCATTAAAAATGATTCTGATATAGCTTTTCTATTTGCAAAAGAATGAAATAGAAAGCTAAATTAAGAAAATGTTGTTTTAAAGCAACGTGTATATAAATTAAATTTTATATGAAATTTATAATTTGTAGATAGCCATATAAATTTGTTATGATATTATATTTTTACAATTATTTGAAGTGATAAAGGAGGAATAAAGTATGATGGAAAAAAAGAATGAAATTATAAAGTTGAAAAGGACACTTTTTTTTGTAGTAGGATTTAATTTTTTACTGACACTTTCGGGAGATGAAGGAACTACTATTTTTATGATGAGCATAGTAACTTTTTTTAATATTCCGAATTTTATTAGACTTTTTAAGTTATATAAAAGTGGTTTAAGGGAGAATTTTTCGATAAATGTTATTATAAAAAGTTTTATTGAAATTATAGTTTTTATTTTGGTACTTATATATGGATATTTTTATATAAAAGTTTTTGATAAGATTGGAATAGAGATAATGATATTAATATTTAATGTTTGTTTACTTATTAGCACAAGAGCTTTAGAGGTATGCTATAGAGATAATAGTACAAGAAGTAACTTCTTTGCACAAATGAATGATTATGGAGATATAAATCAGGATATTAATTTTTGGTGGAGGACTAAAATTTGGTTTAATCCTAGTTTTGATGGAGAAATTTTAAAAAAAGCACATACACCTAGATTAGATTTTGTACTACAGAACTTAGGAAAAACTATATTTGTAATGATAGTGTTAATGATACCAGTAATAAGTATGGATATTTCTACTGAACTTTTCTTAATATTATTATTAATAGGACCTTTTATAGTTTCAATTTTTATTGTAATTGAAGCTAAGTTAAAAGCATATGTGAAATTTGAAGGAGTTTGTATAGAGGTGAAACCAATATATGAGTCTAATAGAAATTCATTTGATAGACCTTTAAAGGGCTATGAATATAGAATTGTAGACTTTCATAATAAAAGAGAGATTACTATTAATTATAAGCATGGTGAAATTTTTAGAAGATATAATTCTGGTGATAAGATAGTTGTGATACATGGAGTTCTTTCTAAAAGGGTTTTACAACATTATAAAACATCTAAAAATTTTTAAAAATGAAAGTAAATAGTAAGTCTAGTAATAGATGAAGAAGTTTTAGGATAATGGTGTATATTTTTGTCATAAAAAAATATATACTGTTTTTTTATCTGTTTTTTATACAAATTTTATCGTTAAAATAAGAAAAAGAGAGAGCGAAAGTAGGCATAAACCTAGATAAATACACTATATGCTATTGATTACCAAATAATGTAAATTGTATAATTAGAATATAGTTTATGAATAGGGGGAAATAGTAATGGGATGTTTTAGTCTAGGAGTTATATGCGATAAAGTGGAAGATGTTAATGAACTTATTTATCCTTTTCATAATGAATTTATAGGATATTATCCAAAAGATTATTATGAAAATAATAAAGAGGAAAGAAAATATTTAAGCTTCGAAAAATTTAGTAGAGATATAGAGAGCGAATGGGGAAAATTACTTAAAGCGGAAAAAGAAAAATTTAATTTTAGTATAGAGCGTTTTGCTGATGTTAAATATGGGTATTATTATAATGATGATAGAAGTGATATAGGGTATTATAAAAATGAGAATGGAAAAATGATATGTTTTACTGTTGGTGGAAAATTTTCAGATATGCTAAATGTAAAAAATGCATTTGGAGGAAGAAGGAAAGCAACAACAGCTAAGGTGAAAAATATAATAGTACCAGATAGAAAAGAAAAATTTGGAACATATGCAATAATAAATGATGGTAAGTGGATAAGTGTTGATGATTATGATGATAGAGATGAATGGTTTAATTTACACTTTAGAAGATTTTTAAAAAAAATTGATCCAAATAAATTATTTGTAGTAGTTGAATGTTGCTATACTAAGGAAAAACAGTCAGAATTTGAATTAAGAAATAAAAAGGTTTGGGCATAAAAATTAAAGTTAGGTGAATACAAATGTAATATTGTGACAATAATCACTGTAAAGAGGTGATTAGATGAATTTTAATAGAGTTCCAAAAAGTGAAAAGTTAAAACCTATCATAGGAATAATTTCAGCAATAATAGTATTTACAGTAATATATTTAGGTGCATATTATTATAATTTAAGTAGTGTAACAAAATTGAATGAAGAGAAAGCAGAAAAAGTTGCAGCTATGAAAACGGTGGGTTTAGAAGACAATATAATACTAAAGTTTACACAAGAGAATAAAAGTGGAGAGCAAGATGTATTCCATCAGTTAACAGTTGGTGAACTTAAGAAAACATTAAAGATTTCTGACATTACACAGGAAGAGCTTGTAACAATTTTTGAAGGGAAAGGTTATCTAGTTGATAATGTGGATAAAGCAGAGCTTTCATTTTCAAAAAAAGCAGGAACAGGACTTAATCCTGATAAATATTATATTGGTGATAAAGATGGTAAGATATCTATTTTTAAAACAGATGAAAAAGGAAAAGCATTTATAGAAAAAGATAGTGATATATCATATGCTATAACTGAAAATTATCCAAGTTTAGATGTTGAAAGAATTAAAGGTTTTGTAAGGGAATTTGATACTAGAGAAGAGTGTGAAGCTGCATTAACTGATTATACGGAGTAGGTAGATATTTTATTTTATAGTATTTACAGATATATACTTTTGTTAGTTTTATACAGATAAAAGTATTATATTAATTACTTTTAATATGGATTTTAAAGGTGTCTAGATTAGTTCTAGGCGCCTTTTTGTAATATTGATAATATTACCTATTCGTGTTAAAATGTTATGTAAACCTTAAAATAGGAGTTGATTTTTCAATGTATGAATACATAAAAGGCGAATTTCAAGGATTAAATAAAGATTATATTGTTTTAGAAAACAATGGGATTGGATATAAGGTTTTTACATCAGGAAATACTATTGCAAGTATACCGGAAGTTTCAAGTGAAATTAAACTTTATATAGAGCAAATAGTAAGACAAGACTTTATAGGACTTTATGGTTTTTTAACTAAAGAAGAACTTGCTATGTTTAATCTTCTTTTAACGATAAATGGAGTTGGTGCAAAAGCTGCATTATCACTTTTATCAATAAGTACAGTTGTTAATTTAAAATATGCAATAATTGTTGAAGATGAAAAACATATAATAAGAGCTGCTGGGATAGGTAAAAAAACAGCACAAAGAATTATTCTAGAGCTTAAAGATAAGCTTAAGAAAGATGATTCAGTTAGAGAAAATATGCAAGGTATGGATATATCTATGCTTGAAACAATTTCAGGAAATGAATTGAAAGAAAATGAAGCAAGAGAAGCTTTAATGGCTCTTGGATATACAGATAAAGAAGCAAATAAAGTTTTAGAAAAAGTTAATATAAATGAAAGTATAGAAAATATTATAAAAGAAAGTTTAAGACTTTTAATGAATTAAGGAGAGATAATTTTTGGATGATAGAATAATAAGTTCTAGGGAGTTTGAAGTAGATAGTACAAGTGAATATAGCTTAAGACCAGAAAAAATAAATGAATATATAGGTCAAGAGAAAGTTAAGGAAAGACTTAATATATTTGTAGAGGCTGCTAAAAGAAGAGAAGAAGCCCTAGACCATGTTATTTTATATGGACCACCAGGTCTTGGTAAAACAACACTTGCAAGTATTATTGCAAATGAGATGGGTGGAACTCTTAAAATTACCTCAGGTCCTGCTATTGAAAGAGCTGGGGACCTTGCAGCAATTCTTACAACTTTAAATACTAATGATGTTTTGTTTATTGATGAAATTCATAGACTTAACAGAAGTGTTGAAGAGATATTATATCCTGCTATGGAAGATTATGTTTTAGATATAATTATAGGTAAGGGTGCAGCAAGTAAATCTATTAGACTTGATTTACCAAAGTTTACTTTAATTGGTGCAACAACTAGGATTGGTATGCTTAGTGCGCCACTTAGGGATAGATTTGGAGTTTTATGTTCTATGGAATATTACACAACTGATGAATTATGTGAAATCATAGTTAGAAGTGCTAGTATACTAGGATGTAGTATAACGAGAGCTGGAGCTTTAGAAGTTGCGAGGCGTTCAAGGGGTACACCAAGAATAGCTAATAGACTTTTAAAAAGAGTTAGAGATTATGCTTTGGTAAAGTATGATAATTTAATAGATGAAACTTGTGCTATTAAAGCATTAGAACTTTTAGATGTTGATAAAGAAGGTTTTGATAGAATTGATAATAATATTTTAACTGCAATTATTGATAATTTTAAAGGTGGCCCTGTAGGTGTTGAAACTTTAGCTTACTTTGTAGGTGAAGAACTTGATACCATAGAGGATGTATACGAGCCATACTTACTTCAAAAGGGCTTTATAGTTAGAACTCCAAGAGGTCGTATGGCTACTGAAAAAGCATATAAACATTTAGGAAGAGATTTAGGAAAGAATAAAAGAGCTGCAAAAGATGCGCAGTGTACATTATTCTAATTTAATATAAAGAGGTGCAAAAGAGATGAAAGTTAATGATTTTTATTTTGATTTACCAGAAGAACTTATAGCACAGTGTCCGCTAGAAAAAAGAGATTCTTCAAGATTAATGGTTATTCATAGAGATACTAAAGAAATAGAACACAAACATTTTAATAATATAGTAGATTACCTTAGAAAAGGAGATACTATAGTTTTAAACAATACTAGAGTTTTACCAGCAAGACTTATTGGACAAAAAGCTGAAACAGGTGGGAAAATTGAATTTCTTCTATTAAAAAGAATAGAGGGAGATAAATGGGAAGCACTTGCAAAACCAGGTAAGAGAGCTAAAATAGGAACAGAATTTACTTTCGGAGATGGGCAGCTTAAGGCAGTAGTTGTTGGGCTTGGTGAAGAAGGTAGTAGAATAATTGAGTTTAAGTATGAAGGGATATTTGAGCAAGTTTTAGATGAACTTGGACAAATGCCACTTCCTCCATATATACATGAAAAACTAGATGATAAGGAAAGATATCAAACAGTTTATTCAAAAGAAAAAGGATCAGCAGCAGCACCAACAGCAGGATTACACTTTACAAAAGAGTTATTAGAAGAAATTAAAGCTAAGGGTGTAAATATAGCATACCTAACTTTACATGTTGGACTTGGAACATTTAGACCAGTTAAGGTTGAAGAAATAACTGATCATATTATGCATTCAGAATATTATCATTTAGATAAAGAAAATGCAGATTTAATAAATGCTACAAAAGCAAATGGTGGAAGAGTAATTTCAGTTGGAACTACTTCAACAAGAACTCTTGAAACAATTGCTAGTGAAGATGGTACAGTTAAGGAAGCTAGTGGGTGGACTTCAATATTTATTTACCCAGGGTATAAGTTTAAGGTTATAGATAATCTTATAACAAACTTCCATTTACCAGAATCAACATTAATAATGCTTGTATCAGCTTTATCAGATAAAGAGCTTGTAATGGGAGCTTATAATAAAGCAGTTGAAGAAAAATATAGATTCTTCTCATTTGGAGATTCAATGTTTATAGATTAATACGATTATATGAGAAATTATCCTATATGGATTCAACATAATAGATGAGGATGTGAAATACAGTGTCAGAAAACTATACATTACTAAAAAAAGAGGGCAAAGCTAGAAGAGGTGAGTTTAGAACAGTTCATGGAACTATTCAAACTCCAGTTTTCATGAATGTTGGAACACTTGCAGCAATTAAAGGGGCAGTTTCAGCACAAGATTTAAAGGATATAAGATGTCAGGTTGAATTATCTAACACATATCACTTGCATTTAAGACCAAGTGATAAGGTTATAAGTGAACTTGGTGGGATTCATAAGTTTATGAATTGGGATAGACCAATACTTACAGATTCAGGTGGATTCCAAGTATTCTCACTTGCAGGTCTTAGAAAGATCAAAGAAGAAGGGGTTTACTTTAGTTCACATATAGATGGAAGAAAGATATTCATGGGACCAGAAGAGAGTATGCAAATACAAAGTAATCTTGCATCAACTATTGCTATGGCTTTTGATGAATGTGTTGAAAATCCAGCAACAAGAGAATATGTAAAAGATTCAGTTGCAAGAACTACAAGATGGCTTCATAGATGTAAAACAGAAGTAGATAGATTAAATTCATTAGATGATACTATAAATAATAAGCAGATGTTATTTGGTATAAATCAAGGTGGAGTTTATGATGATATAAGAATAGCGCATGCTAAGGAAATTTCTAAAATGGATTTAGATGGATATGCTATCGGTGGGCTTGCTGTTGGAGAAAGTCATGAAGATATGTATAGAGTTATTGATTCTGTAGTACCACATCTTCCACAAGATAAGCCAATATATCTTATGGGTGTAGGAACTCCTGCTAATATATTAGAAGCTGTTGAGAGAGGTGTAGATTTCTTTGACTGTGTATTACCAGCTAGAAATGGAAGACATGGACAATTATTTACAGCAAATGGACCATTAAAAATAATGAATAAACAATATGAACTTGATGCAAGACCTGTAGATGAAAATTGTGACTGTCCTACATGTAAAAATTACACAAGAGCATATATAAGACACTTATTCAAAGCGAAAGAAATGCTTGCAATGAGACTAGCCGTATTACATAATTTATACTTCTATAATAAAATGATGGAAGAAATAAGAGATGCCCTAGACAATGGATGTTTCGCAGAATATAAAGCTCAAAAACTTATAGACTGGGGAATAACAAAGTAACATTGCAAACTTTTTTATATAACTAAAACAAAAGAAAAAAGGAGTTTTTTAATATGAACGAAAAAATGCTAATTACCTTTCTACCGATAATTTTAATGTTTGTTGCTTTTTGGTTCTTCATGGTAAGACCAGAAAAAAAGAAGCAAACAAAATATTCAGCAATGTTAGCTGAACTTAGAGTCAATGATAAAATTGTAACTAAGGGTGGAATCATGGCTAAGATAATTAAGATAACAGAAAAAGAATTAATAGTAGAGTCAGAAGGAAGCAGATTTAGAATTGATAAAAATGGAGTTAACGCTAGATTAAAATAATAATCAATACAGAATTTGAAAAAAAAATACTTTTAATTTCCATAAAATCTTTAAAAAAATTTAAAAGTATGGTAAAATTATTTCTGAATTGTTTATGAATGGAGGAACTGGATTATGAAACATATTAAGACAATTAATAAATCAAACTTAAAGAAGAGTTTACAAAGACCTGGATGTAAAGAGTGTGCAAACTCTTGTCAATCAGCTTGTAAGACATCAGCAACAGTTGCTAACTTACCTTGCGAATACGTTGAAAACTAAAATAAAATAAAAAAAATTAGAAGAGTGGCAGTAATCCCATGGGTTACTGCCATAATTCTAGTCGTTATTGTAGGAGGAGAAAATAGATGTCATTAGTACACAAATTTAAACAAGAGGATTATTATTATGTCATAGATGTTAACTCAGGAAGTTTCCATGAAGTAGATGAGTTAGTATATGATATGATAACAAATGATGATAAGCTAGAAAGCTTAGAGGTTTTAATAGAAAAATTAGGTGGTAAATATCCAGTAGCAGATATTAAAGAGGTTTATGAAGAACTTGAATATCTAGTTAAAGATGGAGATTTATATTCAGAAGATTTATATGAAGAAATAGCTATGAAAGAAGATTCAGAATCATTCTTTAAAGCTGTATGCTTAAATATTATCCATGATTGTAACTTAAGATGTAAGTATTGTTTTGCTGATGAGGGAGAATATCATGGTTGTAGAAAACCAATGTCATTCGAAGTAGCTAAAAAAGCTATTGATTTCGTTATTGCAAATTCAGGAAATAGAAGAAATATAGAAGTAGACTTATTTGGTGGGGAGCCAATGATGGTTTATCCAACTATACAGCAAATTGTTGAATATGGTCATGCCGAAGGACCAAAACATAAGAAGAATATAAGATTCACTATGACAACAAATGCAACTCTTTTAAATGAAGAGAAAATGGATTATTTAAATAAGCATATGGGTAACATAATCTTATCTATTGATGGAAGACCAGAAGTTAATGATAAAGTAAGAATTAGAATTGATGGTTCAGGAAGTTATAAGAGAATATTACCAAATATAAAAGCTATGGTTTCAAGAAGAGATGCAGAGAAACTTTACTATGCAAGAGGAACATTCACTAGAGAGAATACAGATTTCTATAATGATGTAATGCACCTTGTTGGTGAAGGTTTTGATGAAGTTTCAGTAGAGCCAGTTGTTTTACCAGATGAACACCCATTATCACTTAGAGCACAAGATTTACCAGAAATATTTGAGCAATATGATAAGTTATATACTGAGTTGTTAAGAAGAAGAACAGAGATGGATAATCCATTTAAATTCTATCACTTCAATATTGACTTAAATGGTGGACCATGTGTTTATAAAAGAATATCAGGATGTGGTGCAGGACATGAATATGTTGCAATAACACCAGATGAAGAAATTTATCCATGTCACCAATTTGTTGGTCAACCAGAATTTATACTTGGAACATTAGATACAGGTATAGTTAAACAAGATATGAGTAATGATTTTAAAACAGCTCATATTTATAATAAACCTAAATGTAAAGAATGTTGGGCTAGATTCTACTGTAGTGGTGGATGTCAAGCAAATAACCAAGCATTTAATGGTAGTATTTTAGAACCTTACGAAGTAGGATGTGCTATGCAGAAGAAGAGAATCGAATGTGCTATAGCTTTAAAAGCTAGAACAGATCAAGATTGTCCTGAATATGTAGAGAGTTTAAAAGATAAAAAAGCCCTAACAAAATAGTAACAATTAGAGCTTTACCAATTATTGCTATGGTAAGTAAAAAAGGGTATAATTCAGTAATGAATAGATTTACAGAGGGGGGAAACCATGAAGGTTAAAAAAGCCAGAAAATCTAAAAAAAATAAATTTAGCAGTTTTGTTATATTAATAGTTTCGATTATTTTTATAGGACTTTTCGCTTTTGCAGGATTTAAAGGGTTTACAGTTGCAGGATATCAAGTGAAACCATTTAATGAAGTTATGATTAAAGGATTAGACTTGCAAGGTGGAGTTTCTGTGCTTATGCAAATTGATGAGCCAGATGTCAGCCCAGCTATTTTACACAGAGTAAAAGATTTATTAGCACTTAGGGTTAATAAGGTAGGGGTTGCTGAAACAGTTGTTACAACTGAAGGGGATAATCAAATTAGAATCAATATACCAGGTAAATATGATTCTAATAGCATAGTTCAGTCATTAACAAGTACAGGTAAACTTGAATTTTTAGCGCCAAATGGAAGTGTTATACTGACAGGAAAAGATGTTGTTAAAGCTTCAGCTTACCCTGATGGTCAAACAGGAGAGCCTACTATAAGTCTTGAGTTTAATGATGCCGGAAAGGTAGCATTTGCGAAAGCAACAAAAGAGTATATAGGAAAGCAAATTAAAATTACTATGGATGGTGTTACATTAACAGATCCAGTAGTTCAAAGCCAAATTCTAAATGGTCAGGCTACTATAACAGGTAGTACTTCAATGGCAGATGCACAAAAAACTGCAGGTATTATAAATGCAGGAGCATTACCAGTTCCAATTAAAGAAGTTTCAGTTCAAACAGTTGGAGCACAGCTTGGAGCAACAGCGCTTCCAGATGCTGTAAAGGCTGGAGCAGTTGGAATTGCGATAATATTTATATTTATGATTTTATATTATAGAGGACCAGGGGTTGCAGCATCACTTGCTTTAAGTGTGTATATTTTAGCAGTATTATATACTTACATTTCAGTAAAAGTAACGCTGACATTACCAGGAATAGCAGGGTTCCTTCTAACGATAGGTATGGCAGTTGATGCCAATGTCCTTATATTTGAAAGAATTAAGGAAGAACTTAAAATTGGAAGAAGTGTAAAGGCTGCTATAAAAGCAGGATTTAAAAATGCTATGTCATCTATACTAGATTCAAATACAACAACAATTATTGCAGCACTTGTTTTATACTTCTTAGGGTCAGGTCCAGTTAAAGGATTTGCATTAACTCTAATGATTGGTATAGTAATAAGTATGTTTACAGCAATATTTGTAACTAAGTTCTTTATGAATATATTCTTTGATATGGGTGTATTAAATAACCCAAGAATATTTGGAGTTAAAATTAAGGGGGGTAAACCAGATGAAAATAGTACAGAGAAGTAAAATTTGGTTTAGTATATCTTCTTTACTTATAATAATAGGTATTGCTTTTATTTTAACAAAAGGACTTAATTTTGGAATAGATTTTACGGGTGGAACACAGCTTACAATTCAAATGGAAACTGGATTCAATAAACCAGCAGCTGATAAAGTTGTTCATGAGTTTGCTACAGGTGCAGTAACAAATACTGTTGATGGTAGTAAGTATGAGATAAAAGCTAATAATCTAAATACAGAAAAAGTTGATAGTCTTGTTAAAAAGCTTACAACTGATTTTAAACTTAAGGGAAATGTACTAGTTTCTCAAAAAGAGATAGGAGCATCAGTTGGTAAACAACTTACAAGAGATTCAGTTATAGCTCTTATAATTGCGATACTAGCAGTTCTTGTATATGTAATCGTAAGGTTTGAAACAAATTATGGTATAGCTGCGATACTAGCATTGCTACATGATATAGCAATGACGGTAAGTGTATATGCAATATTCCAAATTCCTGTTGATACACCTTTTATAGCTGCAATTCTTACGATAGTTGGGTATTCATTAAATGATACTATTGTAATATTTGATAGAATAAGAGGAAATGTCAAGAAGATGAGAGGATCTACACCAGAAGAGATTGCAAATAAAAGTATAGCTCAAACTATGACAAGGTCTATAAATACAACTCTTACTACTTTAGTTAGTATAGTTGCAGTTTATTTCTTTGTTCCAACAGTTAGAGACTTTGCATTGCCATTAATAATTGGTATAGCTTGTGGAGCTTATTCTTCAATATTTATAGCGAGCCCTATATGGTGCAAACTTAAAAATAGAAAGAAATCTGCAAAGAAAAAAGATAAAAAAACACTTAAATAGTATAATATGGTAGGGTAAAAGCTTTGAAAGAAGTTTTTACCCTATTTTTTTTGCTATAAACAAAAATATTTGTCAAATAAGGGATTTTAAATTATAATAGAATGTGTTTTCTTTTAATAAATATGGAGGATTTGATTATGCATAAGCTTTGGGAAAGTATATATTCACCGAATTATATATCTGGCTACAACCCTTTTAATGTTAAAAATATGAATAAAGCTATTGAAAGACTAGTAGCAGCTATAAATAATAGAGAAAAGATATTAATTTATGGTGGGTATGATGTTGATTGCATATCAGGCATATCAGCCTTCCTTCTAGTACTAAAATACTTAAATGCTGATGTAGAATACGCCATAGCAGATAGTAGTGAAAACAATAGTTATGATATAAGTGAGGAGTCATTGACAAATGATATTGCCTTTTTAGGTGTAAAACTTCTTATAACAGTAGGGTGTGGTCTGGAATGTAAGAGAGCTGAAAACCTTTGTGAACAGCAAGGGATTGATCTTATAATTACAGAGAATAAAAAAAAGAAGTCTAGTTATGATTCTATTTATATAAATCCAAGTGAGGAAAAAAGTCTTTATAGATATAAGGATATTAGCCAAAGTGGGGTTATATTTAAGTTAATGCAAGCAATTGCTATATACTATAATATGAAAAGTATAAATAGATATCTCGATTTGATATTACTAGGAGGTCTTACTAAGCAGATTGGATATGTTGGTGAGAATAGAATAATATTAAAAGAGGGAATTTCGTATTTAGATAGAACTAATAATGTTGGTCTTGTTGCTATAAAAAAGTTTCATAGTATAAGTGAGCTTAATGGAGAGAATATAGAAAAAATAATTAGTACTATAACTCCAAGAGATCGTGCAGTATCTGAAAAAAATAATGCAAAGATTATAGTTGAACTTTTAACAACAGATGACAAAGATAGAGCAGAGCAGATAACCAAATATTTGCATAATGAAAAATTTAGGTTATGAAATAAATAATATAGATAATATAATATTATACAGGGGGAATTACAATGGATTTTAAAGAAAAAATAAGAGTAATAGAAGATTTTCCAAAAGCAGGTATTAGTTTTAAAGATATAAGTACACTAATAGCTGATAAAGATGCTTTAAGAGCTTCGGTTGATAGAATGGCAGAGTTCTTTAAAGATAAAGAAGTAGATGTTGTTGTTGGGCCAGAGGCTAGAGGATTTATATTTGGAGTTCCAGTTGCTTATGTTTTAAATGCAGGATTTGTGCCTGTTAGAAAACCAGGAAAGCTTCCAGGAGAAACTGTTAGTATAGATTATGCTTTAGAGTATGGTACAGATACACTTCAAATACACAAAGATGTTATAAAACCAGGAACTAGAGTTGCTATAGTTGATGATTTACTTGCTACAGGTGGAACTATAAGCGCTGTTGCAAAACTTGTTGAAAGTCTTGGTGGGATAGTTGTAGGTATGTCATTTACAATTGAACTTACAGGGCTAAATGGTAGAGGAAAACTTACTGGTCATGATATAGATGCAGTAGTAACTTATGAGTTTTAATAGTTAATTTTATATAATTTAAAGATAATAATTCACAGGAGTTTGTTTTTCTATTTATTTTTTAAAAAATAGAGAGGCAAACTCTATTTAAATTAATCTCTCCTTTATTGAAATACATGGGGAAATATAATATAATTAAAGATAATAAAGGGCTGGTTGTAACTAACCGGCTTTTGCTTTATCGAAATTGTAGATGAAAGGGAGAGATGTCAATGCTAGAAGAATTAATTAAACGAGTTGAGAAAAGCAGCAAAGGTGCAAATATAGAATTAATCAAAAAAGCATATGACTTAGCCTCTACTGCACATAAGGATCAAAAGAGAGAATCAGGAGAGCCATATGTAACTCATCCTGTTAATGTTGCTATGATACTTGCAGATATGGGAATGGACACAAGCACAATAGTTGCAGGGCTTTTACATGATGTAATAGAAGATACACAGTATGATTATGATGATATAAATGATATGTTTGGGGAAGAAATAGCCAATTTAGTGGACGGTGTTACTAAACTTGGACAAATAGAGTATAAGAGTAAAGAGGAACAACAAGCTGATAATGTTAGAAAAATGCTTTTAGCTATGGCAAGAGACATTAGAGTTATAATTGTAAAACTTGCTGATAGACTTCATAATATTAGAACTCTTAAGCATAAATCACCAGAAAAGCAAAAATCTAAGGCTCAAGAAACTTTAGATATTTATGCACCACTTGCACATAGACTTGGTATATCTAAGATAAAGTGGGAACTTGAAGATTTATGTCTAAGATATATTCATCCTGAGGATTACTATGCGTTAGTTAAGGATATAGCAGAAAAAAGAACAGAGAGAGAAAAAAATATAGATGTTATAGTAAGTGATATAGATGAAAATCTTAAGTCTGCTTCAATATCTTGTGATATTGAGGGTAGACCAAAGCATTTTTATAGTATATATAGAAAAATGACTAGTAAAAATAAAACTTTAGATCAGATTTTTGATTTAACGGCTATTAGAATATTAGTTAATAATGTTAAGGACTGCTATGCAGTTCTTGGAATTGTGCATACTATATATAAGCCTATACCAGGTAGATTTAAGGATTACATAGCAATGCCAAAGCCTAATATGTATCAATCACTTCATACAACAGTTATTGGTGAGGCAGGAAGAACTTTTGAAATTCAAATAAGAACTTTTGATATGCATAAGACAGCAGAATATGGTATTGCTGCACATTGGAAATATAAGAAACCTGAAGCTACAGAGGAACCAACTTTTGAAAATAAACTTGGTTGGCTTACTGAGATTTTAGAGTGGCAGGATGAAACATCTGATGCACAGGAATTTATGGAAGGCTTTAAACTTGATTTATTTTCAGATGAAATTTTTGTGTTTACACCAAAAGGGATAGTTATAAATCTTCCGGCAGGTGCTACTCCAGTAGATTTTGCATATAGAATACATACTGATGTTGGAAATAAGTGTGTTGGTGCAAAGGTAAATGCTAAGATGGTTCCACTTGACTACAAGCTTAAAACAGGGCAAATTATAGAGGTTTTAACTGCTACAAGTTCAAAGGGCCCTAATATGTCATGGCTTGGTTTTGCAAAGAGTAATCAAGCAAGATCAAAAATTAAGCAGTGGTTTAAGAAAATTAGAAGAGAAGAGAATATAGAAAAAGGTAAAGATTTAATAGAAAAAGAAAGCAAAAAGCGTAGTATTAACTTTGCAGATATTGCTAAAGGTGATAAATATGATAAGCTTATAAAAAAATATAATTTTAATGGAATTGATGATATTTTTGCAGGGATAGGTGCAGGACTTATGTCAGCAACAGCTGTTGTAACTAAGCTTAAGGGTGAAAGTACTGAAACAATACTATCTAATGAACAGGTTAAATCTGAGATTGAAGAACAAATTGCAAAACATGATAAGCATAATCATAAAACTGTTTGTAGTTCTTCAGGAGTTACTGTAAAGGGACTTGATAATCTTATGATTAGGTTTGCTAAATGTTGTAACCCAGTACCTGGTGATGGTATTGCAGGATATGTCACTAAAGGTAGAGGTATATCAGTTCATAGAGCAGACTGTAGCAATTTTAAGCATATTTTAGATGTTCAAAATGAAAAAGTTGTTGAGGTCAGTTGGTGTGATTCAAAAGGTAGCTGCTATGAAGCTGAAATTGAAATTAAGACAGATGATAATACAGGATATTTATCAGAACTTATGATGATTATATCTGAAATAAAAGTTGAGGTTACAGCATTAAATGCAAAAACTCATAATGGAAATTCAGCAAGAATAAATATAAAAGTAAAAGTAGATTCAACTGAAAAACTTCGTGACCTTATGAGAAAGTTTAGAAAGATTAAAGGAACTAGAGACGTTTATAGAGTGAAAAATTAATAATTAGGAAGTGATCTTATGAGAGCAGTAGTTCAAAGAGTATCGTGTTCAAATGTTAGTGTTGACGGAAAAATAGTTGGTGAAATCGGAAAAGGCTTTAATGTTCTTTTAGGAATAAGTAAGGAAGATACAGTTGAAGATTTAAAGTATATAAAAGATAAAGTTATTAATCTTAGAGTTTTTGAAGATGAGAATGATAAGCTTAATTTATCTTTAAAAGATGTTGGTGGTGAGCTTCTTTTAATTTCACAATTTACTCTTTATGGAGATTGTAGAAAAGGGAGAAGACCAAGTTTTATAGCAGCTCAAGGTGGAGAAGAAGCAAAGAAGCTTTATGAAACTTTTGTTGCTATGTGTAAAGAGGAAGATATAAAAGTGGAAACAGGAGTCTTTGGAGCTGATATGAAAGTTTTAATAGAAAATGATGGTCCTGTAACACTTTTACTTGAAAGTAAAAAAACATTCTAAAAGGGGTTGGGATTTATGATATTAAAAAGTGTTCCAGTTGGTGCATATGAAGAGAATTGTTATTTTTTAATTGATGAGAATACAAATGAAGCTGTTATTTTTGATCCGGGTGCACAAGAAGATTTAATTTTTGCTGTAATTAAGAGATTAAATATCAAGCCTGTTATGGTGCTTTTAACACATGGACATCATGACCATGTTGGAGCAGTTAAGGCTGTAACAGAAAAATTTGATATACCTTTTTATATTAGTAAAAATGATGATGATATGAGAAATGTAGCAGATGGACTTTTTGGAGATATTCCAAAAGCTAATGGTTACTTAAAAAATGGAGATGTCTTTAAATTTGGAAATGGTAATGTTATAAGAACTATAGAAACTCCAGGTCATACTCCAGGTGGTGTATGTTTCCTTGCAGGTGATATACTTATAACAGGGGATACTTTATTTAATGGTTCAATTGGTAGGTCAGATTTTAGAGGTGGAGATTTTAATACATTAATTTCTTCAATTAAAAATAATCTATTACATCTTGGAGATAATATTAAAGCTTACCCAGGTCATGGTCCATCAACAAGCATTGGGCTTGAAAAAAGACAGAATCCTTATATTATAGGAGAAGATTATGTATATTAACATTAAGATGAATGACGAGAAATATAGATATCATATATATCAGATATTTAATATATTTTATACGTTTGATGATATAAAAGTAAATGAAAATAAAGATTTTAACTATGAAGTTGAAATTGGAGAGGTTACAGAAGATAAGAAATTATCTTCTGATAACTTAAATAACAAAATAAGAATAAGTAATTTTAAAGATGAAGAAGTGTATACACTTACTTCAGATAATATCCCTCAAGAAATAAAGAGAAGTGTTTTTAAATTTTTATCAAAAACTTTAAATAAAGTTTATCCATGGGGTACTTTAGTTGGTATTAGACCAAGTAAAATTGCTTCAGATATGATTTTAAAAGGACATTCTGATGAAGAAGTTATAAATTATTTTGATGAGGTTTATTTAGCTAGTAAAGAGAAAGCTGAATTATGCGTACATATTGCAAAAAGAGAAATGGCATACATGAATAAAAATGATAAGACAATAGCTATTTATATAGGAATGGCATTTTGTCCTACAAGATGTTTATACTGTTCATTTACAGCAGATCCAATAGGAAAGTGCAAAAATAATGAAGTTGAATTATACATTGAGGCTATTAAAAAAGAAATTAAGGCTATAACTAAGTATGTAGCGGATAATGAGATTACTGTAGATAATGTTTACTTTGGTGGAGGTACACCAACTTCAATAGGTAATGAGCAGTTTGAAAGTCTTATGAATGACATATATAATAGTTTTGTTAAGGATAATAACTTAATTGAATTTACAGTTGAAAGTGGAAGACCAGATTCTATCACAGAAGAAAAACTTTTAACTATGAAAAAATATGATGTTACTAGAATTTCTATAAATCCACAGAGTATGAATGATAAAACTTTAAAATCAATTGGTAGAGGTCATTTATCAGGAGAAGTTATTGAAAAGTTCAATTTGGCAAGAAAGCTAGGGTTTGATAACATAAACATGGATTTAATTATAGGACTTCCAGATGAAAGTATGGAAGAGGTAAGACACACAGTTAAAGAGATTAAAGCTTTAAATCCTGATAGTCTTACAGTACATGGTCTTTCTATAAAAAGAGCATCTAAATTATATGAGAATTTAGTTTTAAAAGAAACTGTTAAAATAGCAGAGCAAAAAGAACTAAATGAGATGTATGAGGCTAGTTCAAGTCTTGGAAAAGAACTTGATATGGAACCATACTATATGTATAGACAAAAAAACATGGTTGGTAATATGGAGAATGTAGGATACTCAAAAGAAGGTCAGGAATGTTATTATAATATTCAGATGATTGAGGATACTCAAAGTATTATAGCCATTGGAGCTGATGCAGTTTCAAAAGTTGTCTTTTTAAGTGAAGGTAAAGGTAGAATTGAAAGATTTGCTAACGTAAAAAATGTTAAAGAGTATATTAATAGAGCGGATGAAATGATAGAAGGTAAATTAGCTCTTCTAGATACTTTATATAAATAAAAATTGAATAGGAGGGATATAGATGGCTATACAAGAACAAAAAGGTACAAAAGATATGCTTCCACAAGATGCATATAAATGGCAGTTCATTGAAGAAAAATTAAGAACAGTATCAGCACAGTATGGTATAAGAGAAATCAGAACTCCTGCATTTGAAGCTACAGAGCTTTTTAAAAGAGGGGTTGGAGAAACAACAGATGTTGTTCAGAAAGAAATGTATACTTTTGAGGATAAGGGTGGTAGAAGTATCACTTTAAAACCAGAAGGAACAGCTCCAACTGTTAGATCATTTATTCAACATGGTATGTTTGCTGATGCACAGCCAACAAAGTTATTTTACTTTACACCATGTTTTAGATATGAAAAGGCCCAAGCAGGAAGATATAGACAGTTCCACCAATATGGAATTGAAATGCTTGGTTCAAAGGAAGCTACAGTTGATGCAGAACTTATAGCACTTATTATGAATGCTTTAAATGATTTTGGTATTAAGGGATTATCACTTAATATAAATAGTATAGGTTGTCCAACTTGTAGAAAAGCATATAATGATGCTTTAAGAGAGTACTTACAAAAAAACTATGAGGAACTTTGTGAAACTTGTAAAACAAGATTTGAAAAGAATCCAATGAGAATTATAGATTGTAAGGAAAGAAGTTGTAAATCAATAGTTAAAGATGTTCCATTAATACTTGACCATATTTGTGGTGAATGTGAAGATCACTTTACAGCACTTAAAAAATATTTAACTGTTATGGGAATTGAGTATAAGGTTGATCCTCAAATAGTTAGAGGTCTTGATTATTATACTAAAACAGTATTTGAAGTTATCAAAGATGGGTTAACTATCTGTGGTGGTGGAAGATATGATGGTCTTGTTCAAGAGATTGATGGACCAGAAACTCCAGCTGTTGGATTTGCTCTTGGTCTTGAAAGATTATTAATGATGTTTGAAAAAGATGGAATTGTAATACCAGAGCCAAACAGATTTGATTTATTCATAGGTAATATGAGTGATGAAGCTAAGGTTAAAGCTATGTTTATGGCAAATGAGCTTAGAAAAAAAGGTCTTAAGGTTGAAGTTGATCATTTAGGAAAGAAGATGAAAGCTCAGATGAAGTATGCTAATAAACTTGGTGCTTTATTTACAGGAGTCATTGGAGATTCAGAAATTGAGGAAGATACTTTAACACTTAAGAGAATGAATGATGGGGAAAAATTTGAAACAAAGTTATCAAATATTGATGAAATAGTTAATATAATACTTAACAACAAGTAGGAGGAATTTTATAATGGCTGAAACATTAAATGGACTTAAACGTTCAATGATGTGTGGTGAAGCTAGAGAAAGCCACATAGGACAAAAAGTTACCCTTATGGGATGGGTTCAAAGAAATAGAAATCTTGGAGGTCTTCAATTTATGGACCTTAGAGATAGAGAAGGAATTGTGCAGGTAGTATTTAGAGATACTTTATCAGAAGATTTACTTGCTAAGGCTAAATCAGTAAGATCAGAGTACTGTGTTGCTGTAACAGGGGAGATAGTTAAGAGAGAATCTATAAATGAAAACATGCCAACTGGTATTGTTGAAGTATTAGCTGATGATTTAAGAATCTTATCAGAATCAGAAACTCCACCAATATATATTAAAGAAAATCTTGATGCTTCAGAGCAGATTAGACTTAAGTATAGATACTTAGATTTAAGAAGACCTGATATGCAAGAAATATTCATGATAAGACATAGAGCTACAAAAGCTATAAGAGATTATCTTGATACTAATGGGTTCCTTGAAATGGAAACACCTATGCTTACTAAGTCTACACCAGAAGGTGCTAGAGATTACTTAGTTCCATCAAGAAACTACCCAGGAATGTTTTATGCATTACCACAATCACCACAATTATTTAAGCAATTATTAATGGTGTCAGGTTTTGATAAGTACTTCCAAATAGTTAAATGTTTCAGAGATGAAGATTTAAGAGCAAACAGACAGCCAGAATTTACACAAGTAGATATGGAAATGTCATTTGCAGACCAAGAAGAGATAATGGCTGTAAATGAAGGTCTTATCAAACATGTATTTAAAACTGTTAAAGGAATAGATATACCTACTCCTATTAAGAGAATGACATTTGCTGATGCTATGAGCAAGTATGGTTCAGATAAACCAGATGTAAGATTTGGTATGGAAATTACAGACCTTAGCGAAACTGTTAAAGATGTAGATTTCATGGTATTTAAATCAGCTCTTGAGAACGAAGGTAGTGTTAGAGCTCTTTGCCTTAAAGGTGGAGCAGCAATGGGAAGAAAAGACTTAGATAGACTTGGAGAGTTTGTAAAAGGATTCAAGGCTAAAGGTCTTGCTTACATTCAATTAAAAGAAGAGGGAATTAAATCTCCAATAGCTAAATTCTTAAATGATGAGCAAATGGATGCAGTAGTTAAAACTATGAATGCACAGACAGGAGATTCTATCTTAATAGTTGCTGATAAAGATTCAGTAGTTCTTAAGAGTCTTGGAGAGCTTAGACTTGAGCTTTCAAGAAAGTTTGACCTTGTTAAAGATAAAAATGAGTTTAACTTCACATGGATAACTGAGTTTGACCTTCTTGAGTTTGATGAAGAAGAAGGAAGATATACAGCAGCTCACCACCCATTCACAATGCCTCTTCTTGAAGATTTACATCTTTTAGATACAGACCCTTCAAAAGTTAGAGCACAAGCTTATGACCTTGTACTTAATGGAGAAGAACTTGGTGGAGGTTCTATAAGAATCCACGATACAAAACTTCAAGAGAAAATGTTTGAAGTTCTTGGATTTACAAGTGAATCAGCATGGGAGAGATTTGGATTCTTACTTGAAGCATTCAAGTTTGGACCACCTCCACACTGTGGATTAGCATTTGGTCTTGATAGAATGGTAATGTTCCTTGCTGGAACAGATAACATCAAAGATGTTATAGCATTCCCTAAAAACCAAAATGCTTTCTGTTACTTAACATCAGCACCTAATATAACTGATGAAAAGCAATTAACAGAACTTGGAATTGAAGTTTCAGTTAAAGAAGAAGCAAAAATAGAAGAATAATCTTATTTAAAGGACTTAGGATTTTCGAATTCTGAGTCCTTTTAATGTATATAAAACTTTTTATGTAAAATAATAATAGGTGAAAACTTTTTATATTTCTGTAAACTATAACATAAAAATAATTTTATAATAGAAGTATTTGGTATAATTGCAAATATAGGTATTATAAAATTAAATTAGATGTTATGGGGGTATTAATATGGAATTTCCAGAAGGATTTGGAATGGTTTGTATATCAGCTTCAATTGGTGCACTAGGTGTTTATCTTTATTATTTAGATAAAAAAGGTAAGAAGATGAGAGAAACTGAAAAAGGTAGAAAAGAGTATTATGAAAAATATACTTCTAATTATGTAAAGAAAAAGCATAAAAAAATGGGTATACTTCCAATAAGTACAAAGCATGAAAAAAATTCTAGAGTTAGAATGAGCAAGAAAGATAGACAAAGAGCAAAAGATAACGAAGATAATTAAATTTAATATTAGCGAGGTATTAATTTGAGTGATATAGTAGAAAAACTATCAGATGAAGAGTTGGATGCAAAACTAGATAGAGAAGTTGAAAAAGAAATGAAGGCTAGAAAAGATATTTTAGTTAGATTGAGAAGAATTGAAGGTCAGGTGAAGGGGATACATGGTATGCTTGAAAAAAATGTATGCCAAAAAGATGTTTTAACACAGGTTTCAGCAGTTAGATCAGCTGTAAATAGAGTTGGGGTACTAATTGTTGAGGACTATGCAAAAAACTGTATGGGAATAAAAGAAGAAGATGACGCTTATGAAGGATTACAAGAACTTGTAAAAACTTTAAAAAGCTTTATAAAATAAAAATAGAGAGAATGCTTTTGCATTTTCTCTATTTTTTTTGTTGACGTTTAGCAATCATTTTTTGATAAGTTTTATTTTTAAGGTTTACTATCATTCTAGTTATAGTTGATGTGAAAATAACTCCTAGTGCAAGACTTCCAGCAGAAGCTATTGTAGCAATTCCAAGTCCGAAAGTTTGATCTATATTGCCATTAACAACACTAGACATTGTATAGTACATTCCACTACCAGGTACAAGTGGTATAAGTGCACATACAACAAGTGTTGTAACAGGAGTTTTGAGTCTTCTAGCCATTATCTCAGCATATGAACTAAATATTATAGCAGAGGTAAACATAGAAAATGAATTACTTCCTGATATATCTAAGAAAACTTTATAGAAAAACCAACTTATAGCACCAGCTATAGATGCCCAAAGTAAATATCTCCCTCGGATATTAATTAAGATTGCAAATGAAAAAGTAGCAACTGAACATGCAATTGTTTCAATAATTAATTGTGTCATTTGATAGTTCCTCCTAAGTAATTTATCCAAATTGATAAAACTGAACCAGTTCCAATAGCTATTGATACAGCTACAAATATAGCCTCAGCACCTCTTGTTAGTCCTGAAAGTAAATCACCTGAAATAGTATCACGAATAGCATTAGTTATTGCAAGTCCTGGGACAAGAAGCATTATAGAACCAATTATTACATAGTTTACTTCAACAGGAACTCCAATTATATAAAGTAATATAGCTATTGAACTTGCAAAAGCACCACCTATTATATTTATGAAGAAACCATTTAAAAGTAGTCTTTCACCAGCTATACATAAAAGCCTTATTCCAACCCCTATAAAGAAACAAGATATAGAATCAATAACTCCACCACCAACTAAAATTGTTAAGCAGGCGGCTGCTAGTCCAGAAGCTAATAGGGTTAAATAGAGAGGATAAGGTTTAGTTCTTTCTATCTCAAATAGTTTTTTTTCAACTTCATCAACTGAGAGAGTGTGTGATGTAATTTCTCTTGATAAGTCATTTACTAGGTGGATTTTTTGAAGGTTGTTACTTCTTACTTTTATTCTTGTGATTAATGTTTTTGTATTTTTTTCTTTATCATATATGGAAACCATTATTCCCGTTGGTGTAACATAGCTCTCTGCAAAATCAACACCAAAGGATTTGCAGATTCTAACAATAGTTTCTTCAACTCTATAAGTTTCAGCACCGCTTTCTAAAAGTATTTTTCCAGCATGAGTGCAAACATGGAGTATTTTATCTATATTCATCTAAGATACCTCACTTTATGGAATTAATTTTAAAATTTAATTTTATCTCTTAAAAATATTTATATTTAAAAATAGCTATATTTATGCAAGAAAAATACATAAAAATACGGTCTTTTACAAGGAAAGAACGTTCATTATGTATTAATTTGTTTTATTATATGTTTAATAATTATATGATATCATAAAAAAAAAGAAATATATACAGATATAATACTTAATAGATATTGAAAAATGTCAGTAATAAAACTATAATATAATAAAACTAGAGTTGGGGTGATTTAATGAATTTTGAGAATTTAAAAAATGCAGACGTTGAAGTTATGCAAGTTGTAGAAAAAGAACTTGAAAGACAAAGAGATGGTATAGAGCTTATAGCATCAGAAAATTTTGCTAGTCAGGCAGTTATGGAAGCTATGGGTTCATATCTTACTAATAAATATGCAGAAGGGTATCCAAGTAAGAGATATTATGGCGGATGTCAAGAAGTTGATGTTGTTGAGAACCTTGCAAGAGACAGAGTTAAGAAGATATTTGGTGCAGAGCATGCAAATGTTCAACCTCACTCAGGTTCACAGGCTAATATGGCTGTTTATTTAAGCGTTTTAGAACTTGGTGATACTGTTCTTGGTATGAGCCTTAGTGATGGGGGACATTTAACTCATGGTTCAAGTGTTAACTTCTCAGGAAGATTATATAACTTTGTATCATATGGATTAGATGCAGAAACTGAGATGCTTGATTATGAAGAAGTTAGAACACTTGCTTTAAAGCATAAGCCTAAAATGATAGTTGCAGGAGCTAGTGCTTATTCAAGAACTATCGATTTTGCAAAGTTTAGAGAGATTGCTGATGAAGTTGGGGCTTACCTTATGGTTGATATGGCTCATATTGCAGGTCTTATTGCAGCAGGGGTTCACCCATCACCAGTTCCATATTGTGATTTTGTTACATCAACAACTCACAAAACTTTAAGAGGACCAAGAGGTGGACTTATTCTTTGCAAGGAAAAGTATGCTAAGGTTTTAGATAAAAATATATTCCCAGGAATTCAAGGTGGTCCACTTATGCACACAATAGCTGCAAAAGCTGTTTGCTTTAAAGAGGCTATGAGTCCTGAGTTTGTAGAGTATCAAAAGCAGGTTGTATTAAATGCTAAGGTGCTTAGTGAAGCTTTACAGGGTTATGGCTTCAAAATAGTTTCTGGAGGCACTGACAACCATTTAATGCTTGTAGATTTAACTAATAAAGATGTTACAGGTAAGGAAGTTGAAAATCTTTTAGATACAATCGGTGTAACTCTTAATAAGAATACTGTTCCAAATGAAAAGAGAAGTCCATTTGTAACAAGTGGAGTAAGAATTGGAACTCCAGCAGTTACAACTAGAGGATTAAAAGAAGATGATATGAAAGAAATTGCTGGAATTATAAATGATGCAATTGAAAGTAAAGATGGAGATTTATCAGCTATAAGAACTAGAGTTCTTGCTATATGTGAAAAATATCCATTATACTAAAAATATAATTTTTAAGAAGGCTATCGAAAGATAGTCTTTTTTCTTACAATTTTATATAAAATGTTTAGCAAAAAGAAAAGAATGGTAGAATATACCTATTATACTTTTTTAG
>NZ_CAMQRY010000018.1 GCF_947036855.1 uncultured Clostridium sp. | reverse complement strand
CTAATTTAAATATGAAATTTATTTTACAATCTTTATATACTTTGACTTTTCTTTATTAGAACTTACGTGTTTAATTGCTTTTATAAATAAGATTATAAAGTTTATAGCAACATAGGCAATAATTAAAGTTCCAATTACAAGCTCTACATGAGATGCAATTCTAAAGAATTTTGCATAGTCATCATTATATTTACCAAATAGAACATTTACTTTCCACATAGCAAGCATACTAATTGCTACTGGGAAAGTAAATGCAGCGTAACCAGGATTGAAACCATTTTTGATAAATCTAGGCATTGCAATAAAAACAAGAATTATATTTAAAAGTGAAGTTATGATAAGATACCATAAAATTATTCTGCTATGCATAGTGGAAGTTGTTAAATATGAAGCTAATACAAGACTTGATGGTGCAGCTAAAATACCTATTGTAGCAGCAGCTCGTGGTTCAATTTTATGTTCATGCACATAAACTCTGTAAAGCATGAATGGATAAAATGGAATGTATAAGAATAATCCAAGATAAGTTAAAGCATTTGCTATTCTTGGAAATCCAAATCCACTACTAACAACACCTGCAACACAAACTCCAACTAAAACAACATTCCAAGATGGAATCATATCACGAAGTTTGAATGATTTGAATCTAAGTAAGAAAAAGAAAACAAATATTGATAAGTGAACTACAATTCCAATAAGCCAAATAGCTTTTGCGATTGTTGGTGAATATGGTAGTAAGTAACTAGCAAGAACAAATCCAGCCATATCAATTGTAGGATAAAATGCTCCAACTATTGGGTCTTTAAGTTCAGTAAAAGCTTTCTTTGGAAAAATTATTATTTTAGCTAGCATTAAAGTCATAGCTATTAAAGCAAATATAATTGCGAGTGGTTTTACAATAGTAACACTATGAATTGCCCAAACATTTGCAAGGGTCATAAATCCAAGTGAAGTTCCAATTGCCCCAATAGGGAAATTTTTAAGTTTTTTCATATAATGATACATCTAAATAGTCACCCCTTTTAAGTTTCTATTAGTTATAACATATATTTCTAAAAGATAGACTTATTTAATAGTGTTTTAATAATATATTAACAAAATGGAAAGCATATCTTGTATAAAAGTATAAATTAATCTTATATAAAGGATGAAATATAAAAAAATATTAGGAATTTTGATTTAATATTTAAAGTATTAGGATGTTACTGTATTGAAAAAATAAAATTAATAGTATAAAATAGAAGAAGAATTTAATAAAAACAAACTGAGAATAGGAAGAGTATTTAAGATAAGCTTTTATAGAGAGTAATTGCTGCTGGAAAATTACAAAGTTACTTAAAGAAAATCACCTATGAGTTAGACGCTGAAAAGTTAAATGATTAAGCGATCTCGTTAGCCTGCGTTAAAGGATAGAGTATGAATGTACTTGAATTTAAAAACTGTTTTTATTATACGGTTTTTTAGCCTTAGGTGGTATAACGATATAATCTTCGTCCTTTTGTAGGATGGGGTTTTTTTTATTTTTATAGATTTTTTATTTTGAAAGGAGCGAGTTAAATGTACAAAAAAGTTACAGCCGCAAATGATTTTGTTGGTATGGAAAAAGAAGTTGCAGAGCTTTGGAAAAGCAGAAATGTAATTAAGAAAAACTTTGCATTAAACGAAGAGGGGGAGTATTTTACATTTTATGATGGACCTCCAACAGCGAATGGTAGACCTCACGTTGGGCATATTTTAACAAGAGTTATGAAGGATATAATCCCAAGATATAAAGTTATGAAGGGTTACAAAGTAATCAGAAAAGCTGGTTGGGATACTCATGGACTTCCTGTTGAACTTGAAATAGAGAAAAAACTTGGAATTTCAGGTAAAGAGCAAATTGAAGAGCATGGTGTTGAAAACTTTGTTAAAGAATGTAAAGATAGTGTATTTACATACGTTAACTTATGGGAAAAAATGACTGAGCAAATTGGTTATTGGGTAGACATGGAAGACCCATATGTTACTTATCATAATCCTTATATTGAATCAGTTTGGTGGGCTTTAAAAACTATGTGGGAAAAGGACTTATTATACAAAGGTCATAAGGTTATGCCTTACTGCCCAAGATGTGGTACAGGACTTTCATCACACGAAGTTTCACAAGGATATAAAGATGTTAAAGATCTTACTGCAGTAGTTAAGTTTAAAGTTAAGGGTGAAGAAAATAAATATATCCTTGCTTGGACAACTACACCTTGGACATTACCTTCAAATGTAGCTTTATGCATAAACAAAGCTTACAAATATATTGAAGCTAAACTTGAAGATAGTGAAGAAATTTTAATTATGGCTAAAGATTTAGCTGCAAAAAATCTTGGTGAAAATTATGAAATCATAAGAGAGTTCTCTGGTGCTGAATTAATTGGAACAGAATATGAGCAGTTATTACCATTCCATACACCAGAAGGAAAAGCTTTTGTTGTTGTACATGGAGATTATGTAAGACTTACAGATGGTACAGGAGTTGTTCATATAGCACCTGCTTATGGTGAGGATGATAGTTTAATTGGTAAGAAAAATGGATTAGCATTTATCAACTTAGTTGATACAAAAGGTGAGTTTACTGAAGAAGTTACACCTTGGGCTGGAATGAATGTTAAGAAGTGTGATGCAAAAATTTGTGATTACCTTCAGGAAGATAATAAATTATTCAAGAAAGAAAAGCATACTCACTCATATCCACATTGTTGGAGATGTGATACACCACTTCTTTATTACCCAAGAGATAGTTGGTTTGTTGCTATGAGTACTTTAAGAGATAAACTGTTAGTTAATAATGATAAGATAAACTGGCATCCTGATAACATCAGAACAGGTAGATTTGGTAATTTCTTAGATAATGTTATTGACTGGGGAATATCAAGAGATAGATACTGGGGAACACCACTTCCTATATGGGAATGTGAATGTGGACACAGAGAATGTATCGGAAGTATTGCAGAACTTAAAGCAAAAGGAAAGAATGTTCCAGATGATATAGAATTACACAAACCATATATAGATAAAGTTCACTTAAATTGTGAAAAGTGTGGTAAAGAGATGGAGAGAACTAAAGAAGTTATAGATTGTTGGTTCGATTCAGGATCAATGCCATTTGCACAACTTCACTACCCATTTGAAAATAAAGAGTTATTTGAACAGAATTATCCTGCTCAATTTATCTCAGAAGCTGTTGACCAAACAAGAGGATGGTTCTATACATTACTTGCTATTTCAACTGCTTTATTTGATAGAAACCCATTCGAAAACTGTATCGTACTTGGTCATGTTTTAGATAAAAAAGGTACAAAAATGTCAAAATCAAAAGGAAATGTTGTAGACCCATTTGAAGTACTTGGTGCACAAGGTGCAGATGCTACAAGATGGCACTTCTACACAGCGAGTGCTCCTTGGCTTCCAACAAGATTCTCAGTTGATGATGTTGCTGATGCTCAAAGAAAGTTCATTGGAACACTTTGGAATGTTTACTCATTCTACGTAATGTATGCAAACATTGATAAGTTTAATCCAACAGAATATACAGATTTCGTATCAGAAAATATTATGGATAAATGGGTAATGTCTAAGCTTAATACATTAGTTAAAGATGTAGAAAATGGACTTGATGCATATGATATAACAAATTCAGCTCTTAAAATTGAAGAGTTTACAGATGAGTTATCAAACTGGTATGTAAGAAGAAACAGAGCTAGATTCTGGTCAGAAGAATTAACTAATGATAAAATTGGTGCTTATGTAACATTACACAGAGTTTTAACTACTCTTTGCAAAATATCAGCTCCATTTATACCATTTGTTACAGAAGAAATGTACCAAAACTTAGTTGTTGGTTTAGATAAAAATGCAGAAGAAAGTATCCACTTAACAATGTGGCCAGTGGTTGATGAGTCAGCTATAAACCATGAATTAGAAGCAGAGATGGATCTTGCATCTAAGATTGTTAAACTTGGAAGAAGTGCTAGAAATACTGCAAATAGAAAGAATAGACAGCCACTTTCAGAAATGTTAATTTCAACAAATGCTCTTCCAGCTTATTATGGAGAGATTATCAAAGAAGAATTAAACATTAAGAATGTTGAGTTTGGAGCAGATGTATCTAAGTATGTTAACTTTGAAATCAAGCCTAACTTACCAGTACTTGGTAGAGCTTATGGTAAAATGATTCCAGGTATCAAAAAAGAAATAGCTGCTAGAAATCAAATGGAACTTGCACAAAAAATCAAGTCAGGTGAAACAGAACTTATAAATGTTGATGGTACAGAAATTGAACTTGATGCACAAAAGTTACTTGTAACAATGAGTGGACTTGAAGGATTTGGATTTGCTGGAGATGGTTCAGTTGGGGTAGTTCTTGATACAACTATCACAGAAGAACTTAAGCAAGAAGGATATGTAAGAGAGATGATTTCAAAAATTCAAAATATGAGAAAAGATAGTGGATTTGAAGTTTCAGACAAAATAAATCTTTATATTGCTGAAAATGATATGTTACTTGAAGTTCTTAAGAAGTTTGAAGATGTAATTAAGAAAGAAACTTTAACAGTAGAAATTAAGTATAACGAAGATGCAAACTATGGTGATGTAGTTAAAATCAACGGTGAAGAGCTTAAAATGACTGTTGAAAAACAATAAGATTTTAATAAAAATCCTCTCCTATTTTAAATTAGGAGAGGAATTTTATATATTAGAGATAAATTGTTAATAAATTTAGCGAAATAATAAAAAAAGTGTGAATTTTTTAATATATTAATTGTGTAACTGAAAACATATTGAAAAAAAAGTTAATTTTACATATAATTAATAATAAATAATCAATAGAAAAATGTTATGAGATTAATATATTTATAAAATTAATGTGAAAATTATAAAGTGGGAGATGATATTATGGCAAGTTCAATTAAAGATGTAGCAAGAGAAGCAGGAGTTTCAATTGCAACAGTATCAAGGGTTTTAAATGATATAGATGTAGTTAATGAAGAAACAAAGAAAAAAGTTAAAGCTGCAATTAAACAATTAGGATATAGACCTAATATTGTGGCTAGAAGTTTAAAAACACAAAGAAGTAGAACAATAGGAATAATAGTTCCAGATATATCAAGTCAAGTTTATCCTGAAATAGTAAGAGGGGCTGAAGATGTAGCTAATATGTATGGCTATAATGTAATGCTTTGCAATTCAGACTGTGATGGAGAGAAAGAAAAAGAGTATTTAAGAGTACTTAAAGAGAAGATGTCAGATGGTGTTCTTTATATGAGTTCATCACTTGATAAAGAAACTCTTGATCTAATAAATGAAATTGATATAAAAACTATACTTGTTGAAACAAGTAATAAAGATAATGCACTTCCAAGTGTTAGCATAGATAATGTTAAAGGTGCTTATGAAGCAACTAAACATATTTTAGCTAAAGGAAGAAAGAATATAGCATTTATAGGAATTGAAAAACATGAAAAGAATGCTTGGGGAATGAGATACGAAGGTTATGAGATGGCTTTAAAAGATGCTGGAATGGAAGTTAATTCAGAACTTTGCTACTTTAATAACTTAAAAATAAAGAGTGGAAAAGATGGAGTGAAAAAAATACTTTCTAGTGGACATAATATTGATGGAATAGTATGTGCTTCAGATGAAATAGCTATTGGTGCTATTAATACATTAAGAGAAAATGGACTTAGTGTTCCAAAAGATGTTTCTGTTATAGGATTTAATGGAATTGAAATGGCGAGAAATTTCTATCCAGCTATTACAACAATAGAGCAACCAATGTATGATATGGGTTCTGTTGCAATGAGAATGCTTATAAAGTTACTTAATAAAGAGGAACTTGATAATGCTTATTATGATTTACCTTACACACTTATTGAAGGTGGAAGTTGCTAATTAAAAAATATTTTAAGAGATGAAATTTAAATTAAATTTCATCTCTTTTTATATAGAATTATTATGAAAATTGGATATAAATGTTAATGAATTAATAAGAAAATAATAATAAAGTAAATCTAGGCATAAAACAAGAGGTTTCTTTGATATTATTATTTATAAGGAATCATTTTTTTAGGGGGTAAATAAATGAAATATAATACTTCAGAAATCGTTAATTCATGTTTTAATGGAAAAATGGGAATAGGAGATTATCTTAAAGCAGTTTTTGGACTGTTTGTAGGAAATATAAAAGATATACTTTTAATTACTTTAGCGGTTCAATTACCTTTAATAGCACTTACTATGATATCTTTACCAACATTTATTTATGGATTATTAGGAATTGTAGCACAGGTAATTTATATAGTTTCAATTATTAAACTTATAGATTCAAAAGCTAAGGGTAATCAGATAAATTGGATTGAAGCAATTAAGCTTGTTAAAGAAAATTGGATACAATCATCAGGAGCAATAATTTTTCAAAGTTTCTTAATGGGTCTTGGAATGAAAATTCCTTTTATACCAGTTGTAATTACTGTTATTTTAGCTGTTTCAATTCCAATGGGCGCATTACAAGGTAAGACAATGTTTGAAAGTGCAATAGAAAGTGTTAATTTAGTTAAAGGCAATTTATTAGATGTGTTAATTAAGTTTTTAGTATTATCTGCATTAACAGGAGTTCTTTTAGGAGGATTTGGAATTATTGCTGAGATGAATCCAACATTATTGATACCGATGAGTATACTATCAGCTGTAATAGGAACTGTTCAGGCAGTTTCATCACTAGTATTATTTTATAATCTACCAACTGTAGAAGAAAAGATGGCAATATAGTTTATTTCTAGGTGGACAGTAGTTCATCTATTTTTTTTAGTAAATATTTATATAGTTAAGGACAAAAAAATATATGTAGATATATATTAAATAAAGTGTTATTTAATTTAGGGGGACAAATGAATAAAGAAGAATTAGGGACAGAATCAATTAGAAAATTACTATTTAAGTTTTCAGTTCCAGCAATTATAGCAATGATGGTAAATGCTTTATATACTGTTATTGATAGAATGTTTATTGGAAGGATTCCAGATATTGGAGCTCTTGCAATGAGTGGCGTTGGTATGACTATGCCTATTATTTGTATTATCATGGGTGTGGGAATGCTTATAGGTGTTGGAGCTGCAGCAAGTATTTCTATAAAACTTGGGCAAAATAAAAGAGATACAGCAGAAAAAATATTAGGAAATGCTGTAACATTAACTATTATAGCGAGTATTATTATAACTATTCTTGGGGTTATGTTTTCAGAAGATATTTTATCGCTTCTTGGAGCAAGTCCACAGACTCTTATGTATGCAAAGCAATTTATAAATATAATTTTAGTTGGAACAATATTTAATATGCTTGGTTTTTCTCTAAATCAATGTATTAGAGCTGATGGAAATCCTAAAATTGCTATGGTAACTATGCTTATAGGTGCGATTGCAAATATAATTTTAGATCCAATATTTATTTTTACTTTTGGTTGGGGAATAGAAGGAGCTGCACTTGCAACTATAGTTTCACAGGCTATTTCAGCAATTTGGATTATTGGATATTTTAAAAGTGGGAAATCAAGCTTGAAAATTAAGAAAGAAAATTTATTTTTAAATAAAAGACTGGTAAAAACTATTTTTGCTATTGGAATGGCACCTTGTGCTATGCAAATTGCAGCAAGTTTAGTTCAAGTTGTTTCAAATAGAGCACTTATAGAAAATGGTGGAGATATTGCAGCGGGTGCAATGGCTATAATATCTTCTGTAACAATGGTATTTTTAATGCCACTTTTTGGTATGAATCAGGGTGCACAGCCAATAATAGGTTATAACTATGGCGCTAAAAAATATGCTAGAGTAAAAAAAGCAGTGGGCTATCCTGTTATAGCAGCAACTATTATTGTAACTTTAGGGTGGATATGTATAGAAATATTCCCAGAAATGTTTATTAAGTTATTCAATAATGATGAAAGCCTTGTAGCAGTTGCTACAAATGGACTTAGAATATATCTTTGTATGCTTCCGGTTATAGGTTTTCAAATTATATGTGCAAATTATTTTCAAGCAACTGGTAAGGCAAAGATTGCAATGTTTTTAAGTTTACTTAGACAGGTTATATTTTTAATTCCGTTAATGCTTATTTTACCAAAGTTTTTAGGGCTTAATGGAGTGTGGATAGCAGGGGCAATAAGTGATTTTGCATCATCTATTGTTACAGCTATCTTTATACGAAGAGAAATTAAGCTTTTGAATAGGCTTGAAGAAAAGCAAGTGAAAGAAAAAACAGCACTTGCCTAATAGATAGAAAAAAGGTTAACTCAAAACTGAGTTAACCTTTTTTTATTTAAACTATAATATACCTTCTTCTTTCAATACATTCTCTAATTTTTGAACTTTTTCTGTAAGAGATATAAAGTTGTTTTTTAAAGTATCATTAGAACAATCGCCGTTATCTATACTTTCTTCAAGAGATTCTATAGTTTTTAATGCTTCATCTATATCTGCTTGCGCTAGTTTTAAATTATTTTCATTCATATCAAAAAACTCCTCTGTATTATAGCTTAAATGCCATAAAATCTTATATTTTATAAGTATTATATTTTTATGTTAACACGACTAAAAGACAAGTTCAAGACATATATTATACAAAAGTTATTATATGTTAAGGAGATTTATATGATTAATTACATATGGTGTGGAATTATAATGATAGGAATAGTTGTAGGAGTTTTAACAGGGCGTGGTGCTGAAATATCAAATGGGATAATTGAATCTGCAGATGGCACTACAAAATTTATAATTTCTATGGTTGGAATTATGTGCTTTTGGTCTGGTGTTATGAAGATTGCAGAAAAGAGTGGGCTGACTAATAAACTTGCGTGTTTACTTAAACCAATTTTAAAAGTTTTATTTAAAGAGGCAGCAAAAAGTGATAAAGCTATGGGGGCAATAGTTATGAATATAACTGCAAATATGCTAGGACTTGGAAATGCAGCAACCCCATTTGGGATAAAAGCAATGCAAGAACTTGATAAACTTAATGATAAGAAAGGCAGGGCTACAAATGATATGGTTTTATTTTTGGTTATGAATGCCGCTTGTATTCAATTTTTACCTTCAACAGTAATTTCAATGAGAGCAGCAAGTGGCTCTGTAAATCCAGCCTCAATAATATTACCTGCAATGATTGCTACAGCAGGGGCTGCTTTTACAGGGATTATAATATGTAAGCTTTTGCAAAAATATTTTTAGGGGGAAGTTTTATGAATTATATGGGAAATTCCCTTATACCAATGATAGTTTTAGCTATTGTTGTATATGGTATGTTTAAAGGTAGAAAAGTTTATGAGTGGTTTGTTGAGGGGGCAAAGGAAGGGCTTGATGTTTGTATTAGAATATTTCCAGCACTTCTTGCTATGATTGTGGCAGTTAGAATTTTTAAAGATGCAAATATGATTGAGTATATAAATAATCTCCTTACACCAATTTTAAATTTAATAGGAATGCCAGCAGAAGTTATGCCACTTGCTATGATAAAACCATTATCAGGAAGTGGAGCACTTGGAGTTTTTACAGATATATTAAATACAGTTGGTCCAGATTCAAGAACTGGAATGATCGCATCCGTTTTAATGGGAACAACAGAAACAATTTTTTATACAATTACAGTTTATTTTGGTGCTGTAGGGATAAAAAACATAAGACATACTATTTGGGCTACAACTTTTGCTGATTTAGTATCGATAATTCTTTCTATTATAATGGTTAGTTATATGTTCTTTTAAATTCGATAGTAATAAGTATACTGAAAAAATGAATAAAAGGTTGCAAATAGGTTAAATACCTAAAAGTAAGTAAAATACAAGGTGTATAATGTTAATGAAGTGTGAATATATTTTGAAGAAAATGTTAAAATATACATTTGATGAATATTTATAAATTATTCATTAAAATATGGACTTATAAGTAAAAAAATAATAAATTATATTGAAAATCCTATGTAAATAACATTTTAATGCTTATTTACATAGGATTTTATTATATTAGAGGTAAGTTGTCATAGTTGTTTTGATAAAGTGGAAAAAAAGTAAAAAAAAGGAATCTGATAAAGCTAGTAAATATAAGTTTAAACAGATATATATAAAGTAAGTAATAAAGCCAGTTAAGAGGTTTATTAAGTGATATATATATATATTTGAAAGGGGAAAATAGAGAAAATATGGTGTTAGGTGACTAAGAATAAGAAATTAGTCTTTTTTATACTAAAAAATGTATGTAGATGGTAAATAGTTTGCTTAAAATATTTTGAAATTATTATTTTGTAATAAGAAAACGTTTTATAATGTTAATTTATCAAAGTTACAAAATAGAGAAAAATGGTAATTTTTTAATCGGAAAATAGAGATAAAATAAGATAGTGGTAGAAAACTAGCGCAAAATGAATATAAATTCAAATTATGAGAGAAAATCAATGTATATAGTGAATGAAGGCTAAAAAAAAGTTTTTGTTAGGTGAAAAAATGGATATATAATGAATTCAAGGCATTTTTGATACAAGATAAATATGAAGGATAAATAAAAGTTTTTTAAGCACTAATTTAAGTAGCTCTTAAAAAGTTTTTAGATGTATGATATTTTTCTTACTTATATGTAGTTAAATTGTTTTTGTAATTGAATATAGGAGGTGAAGTTTTACATGAATGTGATGGCACCATTGTATACAGTTGATATTTTCGGATATCACATGGGTAGTGGAGTAGTTACGCAGTGGGGTGTAATGATTTTCCTTATAATAGTTTTAAGTATTCTCGGAACTAAACTTAAAAGTAAAGGTAAGCCAACAAAATTACAGGCTTGTTTAGAAATGGTTTATGAAGGAATGGAATCACTAGTATCAGGAAATATGGGAAAAAGTTTCTCAGGATATGTACCATTTGTTGGAACTCTTGCTATTTATTTAGGAATACTAAATCTTTGTGGATTAATTGGTTTTGGACCACCTACAAGAAACATAAGTGTTGTTATTGGATTTACAGTTATAACATTTGTATTGGTTCACTACAATGCAATTAAGTTTAAAGGATTTGGTCATTATTTAGGTGGGTATTTGAACGGTGGAGTACTTATGTTACCTATTAATATAATGGAGAAAATTGTTTTCCCATTATCACTTGCGCTACGTTTATTTGGTAATATGCTTGCGGCAGCGATTGTTATGAGTCTGATCTATTCAGGACTTGGACACATATCAAGAGTTTTCCAATTTGTAATACCAATTATACCTCACGCATATTTCGATTTGTTTGATGGAGTAATTCAAACAGTTATATTCTTAATGCTTACTATTATAACTATTAAGTTAGAAAGTCAGGCAGAGGAAGTTTAATATTTATATTTAAGGAGGAATTGTTATGAGCGGAATAGGTATGTTAGCAGCTGGTATAGCTGTTATGGCAGGAATCGGTGGAGGTATTGGAACAGGAATAGCTACTTCAGCAGCTATTAAAGCTAGTGTTCAACAACCAGAAGCAGCAGGAAAGATACAAACTGTATTTATCATGGCAGCTGGACTTTGTGGAGCTACTGCGATATATGGTTTCATTATATCTATAATAATTATATTCGTTAAATAGTAATTAGGTTTAGATTTTATTTAAAAGAAATAAGGAGGAAAAAATTATGGATATCGGAGTTTTAGGAGCTGGGTTTGCAGCAGTAACAGCTATGGGTGCTGGTATAGGTATTGGTATAGCAGCTAAAGGTGCTGTTGAAGGTATTGCTAGAAGACCAGAACAAAGTGGTAAAATATTAAGTACATTTATATTAGGTGCAGGTCTTGCAGAGGCGACTGCTATTTATGGATTAGTTATAGCCTTCATTTTACTTTTCGTAAAATAGAAAAGTTATCTAATTATTTATAATATTTTGTGAAAAGAGATTTCACAACCTTTGAAAGGAGGCCGATTGTAAGATGAGTATAAATTTTATTACAGTTATAATAACTATAATCAACTTTATAATTCTATTATTAATTTTAAAACATTTCTTCTGGGAAAAAATCAGTGTTGCTATAGAAGAAAGACAAAAAAGCATAATGGATAGAATGGACAGTGCGGATAAAGAATTTAAAGCTGGTACTGAATTTAAAGTTGAAAATGAAAAGATTTTAAGCTTGGCTAAAGAAGAAGGTAAGAAAATTACTGAAGCTAGAAAGAAAAAAGCTGAGAAAATATATGATGAGATTTTAGATAATGCAAAATCAGAAACAAGTGCTATGAAAGAAAGAGCTGAAAATGATATTAATAGAGAATTAGATAAAGCAAAATTTGAAATTAAAGAACAAGTTATAGAACTTGCATTAGTAGTTTCTAAAAAAGCTTTAGAAAAATCATTAGATGAAGCAGAACACAGAAGACTTATTGATAGCTTTATTAGTGAGGTAATTTAATATGTATGGATTTTTAGATAAGAGATATGCACTTGCACTTTATGAATTAGCTGAGGAACAAAGTAAGGTTGAAGATTTCATTGAAGATTTACGAGAAATTAGTAGTATCATTGATGAAAGTGAAGATTTTAAAAAGATTTTAGATAATCCAAAGATTGGTAAGAAAGAAAAGAAGAAAATATTTGAGGATATGTTTGCAGGTAAAACATATGATGAAATAATTTCATTTATAGGACTTCTTATTGATAAAGGAAGAATTTCAGAACTTGATAGTATGATTGAACAGTTCCATTTAATTTATCTTGAAAGACACTCAATGCTTGAAGGATATGTAAAAAGCGTTATTCCTTTAACGGATGAAGAATATGATAAATTACTTGGAAAATTAGAAAAAAAATATAATAAAAAAGTAATCTTAAAGAGAGAGATTGATAAGGATATCCTTGGTGGTCTTTACGTTAAGATTGGAAATGAAATTATGGATGGAAGTTTAGCTGGAAAATATAAAGCTATTAGATCTGTAATGTTTCATAGTAAATAAAAACTTAGAGGGGTGATTCTATGCATATCAGACCAGAAGAAATAACTTCTATTATTAAAAAAGAAGTTGAAAAATATAAGAAAACATTAGAAACAGTGGATTCAGGTACTATCATTCAGATAGGTGATGGAGTTTCAACTGTATATGGTTTAGATGAATGTGTTGAGGGTGAATTATTAAAATTCCCTAATGATGTTTACGGAATGGCTCTTAACTTAGAACTTGACAGTGTTGGTTGTGTTTTACTTGGTTCAGAAAAAGGAATCAAAGAAGGGGACATAGTTTCTAGAACAGGATCAGTTGTTGAGGTTCCAGTTGGAGATGCTCTTATCGGAAGAGTTGTAAATGCTTTAGGTATGCCTATTGATGGAAAAGGACCTATAAAAAATGATGGAGTTAGACCAATAGAGATGGTAGCACCATCAATCATTGATAGAAGTCCAGTTAATGAACCATTACAAACAGGGATTAAAGCGATTGACTCAATGATTCCTATTGGTAAAGGACAAAGAGAGCTTATTATAGGAGATAGACAAACTGGTAAAACAGCAATTGCTCTTGATACTATATTAAACCAAAAAGGAAAAGATGTTATTTGTATATATGTTGCGATTGGTCAAAAACAATCAACTGTTGCGAATATAGTTAATACTTTAGAGAGTAATGGAGCTATGGATTACAGTATTGTAGTTTCAGCATCAGCTTCAGATAGTGCTCCACTTCAGTATATTTCACCATATTCAGCTAGTTCAATGGCAGAATACTTTATGTATAAAGGTAAAGATGTTCTTGTTGTTTATGATGATTTATCAAAACATGCTGTTGCTTACAGAACTATGGCACTTCTACTTAGAAGATCACCAGGTAGAGAAGCTTATCCAGGGGATGTATTCTACATTCACTCAAGACTTCTTGAGAGAGCAGCTAAGCTTTCAGAGAAATTCGGAAGTGGAAGTATTACAGCACTACCTATAATAGAAACACTTGCAGGAGATGTATCAGCATATATCCCAACAAACGTTATTTCTATTACAGATGGACAAATATTCCTAGAAACAGGACTATTCAACTCAGGACAAAGACCAGCTGTTAATGCCGGTATCTCAGTTTCAAGAGTTGGAGGAAATGCTCAAATTAAAGCTATGAAACAAGTTACAGGTATGTTAAGACTTGAACTTGCACAGTTTAGAGAACTTGAAGCATTCTCACAATTTGGTTCTGACTTAGATAAGGATACAAGAAGAAGACTTGCTAAAGGAAAAAGACTTATAGAAATCTTAAAACAAGATCAATATCAACCAGTAGAAGTTGAACAGCAAGTAATAATATTCTATGCTGCGATGAATGATTTCTTAGGAGATATAGAACTTAAAGATATCAAAAGATTCCAAAGTGAGTTTATGGAATATATAAATGAAAAAGATTATGCTGTTATTAAAGAAATTAAAGATAAGAAAAAAATTACTGATGAATTAAAAGTAATGATTGAAGATGCAATTAATGAATTCAAAAAAATATTTAGTTAATATATAAAGTTAGAGAGCTAGGGGGTGAAGATATGCCAGCAGCAGGACTTTTGGTTATTAAAAAGAGAATAGGTAGTGTAAAAAGTACACAGAAGATAACAAAAGCTTTAGCGCTTGTTTCAACATCTAAAGTAAGAAAAGCTAGAGAAAAGCTTAATGCAAATAATCGTTATTTTGACAAACTTAAGCTAATGAAAAATGATATTTTCAATTTAGTAGAGGAATTCCAAGATAATGAGTTTGTTAGAGAAAATACAAGTGATAAAAAATTATATGTTATATTCGCATCAAATTCTGGATTCTGTGGTGGCTTTAATGGAAATGGAACAAGTTATTTAAGTGAAAAATATCCAAGCAAAGAAGAAAGAAGTAAAATTAATACCTATGTTTTAGGAAGTAAGGGTGTTAGTTATTCAAGAAAATACGGATTTGAAGTTGCAAAGATTGACACTACAATAAAAGGTGATATTGAAATTAAGACTGCTAGAAAAATAGCTGGAGAACTTATGAATATGTATTATAACGGTGAGTATAAAGAAATCTCATTTATATATACAAAATATTCTTCAGGTATGAGTCAAGATTTATTAGAAGTTCCAGTTCTTCCTCTTAAAATAGAAAAAACTGAGGAAACAGATAAGAGAACTTTTGAGATAGAATTAGATCCTGAGATGTTAATAGATAGTTTTATTTATAGATATGTAGAAGGTTTAATTATAAACTGTGTTTACAATGCTATGTCTAGTGAAGAAAATGCTAGAATGCAAGCTATGGATGGAGCTACTAAAAATGCAGATGATATTATAGATGATTTAAATACTAAATATAACAGAATTAGACAAGCTGCTATCACACAAGAGATATCAGAAATTGTTGGTGGTGCAGAAGCACAGAAATAGTTAGGAGGGGAAAGTAATGGCTGATACAGGAAAAGTTGTTCAAGTTTTAGGACCAGTAGTTGACGTAAGATTTGAATCAGGTCATCTACCAGATATTTATAATGCTCTAGTAATCAAGCATAAAGAAAGAGAAATAACATGTGAGGTTGAGCAACATATAGGAGATGATATAGTAAGAACTATTGCTATGGAATCAACAGAAGGATTAGGAAGAGGTACAATAGTTACTGATACAGGAGCAGCTATATCAGTGCCAGTTGGAGATGAGGTTCTAGGTAGATTATTTAATGTACTTGGAAAACCAGTTGATCAAAAAGGACCAGTTGATGCTAAAACTTATTATCCAATACACAGAGCTGCCCCAACATTTGAAGAACAATCAGTTGTTCCTGAAATGTTTGAGACAGGAATAAAAGTTATTGACCTTATAGCACCTTACCAAAGAGGTGGTAAGATTGGTCTATTTGGAGGAGCTGGAGTTGGTAAAACAGTACTAATTCAAGAGCTTATAAATAACATTGCTAAGCAGCATGGTGGATTATCAGTATTCACAGGTGTTGGAGAAAGATCAAGAGAAGGGAATGACCTTCTTGCAGAAATGACTGAATCTGGAGTTATCAAAAAGACTGCTCTAGTATTTGGACAGATGAATGAACCACCTGGAGCTAGAATGAGAGTTGCTTTAGCAGGTCTTACAATAGCAGAGTCATTCAGAGATAGAGGACAAGATGTGTTACTATTTATAGATAATATATTTAGATTCTCACAAGCTGGTTCAGAGGTTTCAGCCTTACTTGGAAGAATACCTTCAGCTGTTGGATACCAACCAACACTAGCAACAGAGATGGGTTCACTTCAAGAAAGAATCACATCAACAAAAAATGGTTCTATAACATCAGTTCAAGCTGTATATGTACCAGCCGATGACTTAACTGACCCAGCACCAGCTACAACATTCTCACATCTTGATGCTAAAACAGTTTTATCAAGAGCGATTGTTGAAAAAGGTATATATCCATCAGTTGACCCACTTGATTCATCATCAAGAATACTTGATCCAAGAGTAGTAGGACAAGAACATTATGATGTAGCAACAAAGGTTAAAAATATTCTTGAAAGATATTCAGAACTTCAAGATATTATAGCAATACTAGGAATGGATGAACTTGCAGATGAAGATAAAACTGTAGTTATAAGAGCGAGAAGAATAGAGAAATTCTTATCACAATCATTTACAGTTGCAGAACAATTTACAGGTACTCCAGGAACTTACGTTACAGTAAAAGAGACAGTAAGAGGTTTTAAAGAAATATTAGAAGGTAAGCATGATCATTTACCAGAATCAGCTTTCCTACTTGTTGGAACAATAGATGAAGTTATTGCAAAGGCTAAGAAAATAGAAGAAGAAGAATAGGAGTGATTTATCGTGAGTAATTTTAAATTATTAGTAGCAACTCCGCATAAAGTACTTTTTGATAATGAGGCTCAAAGTATAGTTTGTAAAAATGATAATGGTGAGTTTGCTATACTTGCCGGTTATGAAAATATGATAACAGCAACAACACCAACTAAAGTAATCATTGTAGATTCATCTGACAAAGAACATGAGTTCTTTGCTTCAGGTGGAATTATGGAAGTTTTAGATGGTGAAGTTAGTCTTTGTGTTGATACTATTGAAACAAGAGAAGAAATTGACTTAACTAGAGCAGAGTTATCTAAGAAAGAGTCAGAGGAAGATCTTAAATCAACTAGTGGAAATAAGATTGATGATATGTTATTAGAATTATCATTAAATAGAGCAATTGGAAGAATCGAGTTTAAGAAAAATAAATAAAAGTAAAATCCTATCAATAATTTTGATGGGATTTTATTTTTTTATTAAAAAATAAGATGGAAAAATAAAAAATATATGTTTAAAAATGATGAAAAAGAAAGAAAAAGTGAAGAGTATGAATAAAGTTCAATAAAAATTCACATTTAATGGAAGGGAGAATATGCTTAAATGACAACTGAAACGTTTTCTTGATAATAAATTAACAAGTTGAGTTGCATAAAATATGAATAAACAGAGAATAATGAGAAAAAAACTGAATAAATTAATAAATGATTAAATAAGTATTGAAAATGCTTGAAAAAGTGTGTTAAAATATTATCAAGCGATAAGTAAAAAATAGATTAGTTTGAATTTATTAGAATTTAAAACTTATATATTAGATATACTAGCAAATTAAAGAAAGGGATTATTATTATTAGATTAATTTAATAATTAATAATTTTAGGTGGTATTATGAAGATAACTAAGGTAACTAATGTTGACGAATTAAGACTAAGACTTGAGCAAATTAGAGTAGCACAAAAAGAGTACTCTACATTTAGCCAAGAGAAAGTAAATGAAATTTTCAGAGCAGCAGCAATGGCAGCTAACAATGCTAGAATTGAACTTGCTAAAATGGCAGTTGCAGAATCAGGAATGGGAATAGTTGAAGATAAAGTTGTAAAAAATCACTTTGCTTCAGAATATATATATAACAAATATAAAGATGATAAAACTTGTGGAGTTATTGAAAAAGATGAGTCATTTGGAATTACAAAAATAGCTGAGCCAATCGGAATAGTTGCAGCTATCGTTCCAACTACAAATCCAACTTCAACAGCAATATTTAAAGCTTTAATATCATTAAAGACAAGAAATGCAGTATTTTTCTCACCACACCCAAGAGCTAAAAATTCAACAATAGCAGCAGCTAAGATAGTTTTAGATGCAGCGGTTAAAGCTGGAGCACCAGCAGGGATTATTGGATGGATAGATCAACCATCAGTTGAAATGTCACAAATATTAATGGCAGAAGCTGATATAACACTTGCTACAGGTGGACCAGGAATGGTTAAGGCTGCTTATTCATCAGGTAAACCAGCAATCGGAGTTGGAGCAGGTAATACACCAGCTATCATTGATGAAACAGCTCACATTAAAATGGCTGTAAGTTCTATATTAATATCAAAAACTTTTGATAATGGAACTATATGTGCTTCAGAGCAAAGTATTTTAGTTATTGATTCAATTTATGAAGAAGTAAGAAAAGAGTTTACAGATAGAGGTGCTTACTTCTTAAAAGGTGCAGAAGTTGATAAGGTAAGAAAAGTTATCTTAATAAACGGAGCATTAAATGCTAAGATAGTTGGTCAGTCAGCTTATCAAATAGCTAAACTTGCTGGAGTGAAAGTTCCTGTTGATGCTAAAGTATTAATTGGTGAAGTAGAATCAGTTGAGCTTGAAGAGGAATTCTCACACGAAAAATTATCACCAGTACTTGGAATGTATAGAGTTAAGACTTTTGATGAAGCAGTAATTAAAGCTGAGAGATTAGTTGAGCTTGGTGGTTTCGGACATACATCAGTTCTTTATACAGATGTAAAATTATCACAAGATAGAATTCAAAAATTCGGTGCTGCTATGAAAACTGGTAGAACAATAATTAACATGCCATCTACACAAGGTGCTATAGGAGATTTATATAACTTTAAGTTAGCTCCATCACTAACACTTGGATGCGGATCATGGGGAGGAAACTCAGTTTCAGAAAACGTTGGTCCAAAACACCTTATGAATGTTAAGAGTGTTGCTGAAAGGAGAGAGAATATGCTTTGGTATAGAGTTCCACAAAAAGTTTACTTCAAATCAGGTTCATTAGGAATTGCTTTAAGAGACCTTGAGGAATTAGAAAAGAAAAAAGTATTTATTGTAACAGATAGAGTTCTTGCAGATCTTGGATATGTTGATAAAATAACTAAAGTTCTAGAAGAAATGAAAATAGACTTTAGAGTATTCAGTGATGTTACACCAGACCCAACACTTGCATGTGCAAGAAAAGGTGCTGAGGCAATGAAGAGTTATCAACCAGATGCTATAATATCTCTAGGTGGAGGTTCACCAATGGACGCTGCTAAAATCATGTGGGTATTATATGAGCATCCAGAAGTTCACTTTGATGATTTAGCTATGAGATTTATGGATATCACAAAGAGAGTTTACAAATTCCCTAAAATGGGTAAAAAAGCTATGATGATAGCTGTTCCAACATCAGCTGGTACAGGTTCAGAAGTAACACCATTCGCTGTTATTACAGATGAAGAAACAGGCATGAAGTATCCATTAGCAGATTATGAGTTAATGCCAAATATGGCTATCGTTGATGCAGAATTAATGATGAATATGCCAAGAGGATTAACAGCTGCTTCAGGAATTGATGCACTAACACATGCTTTAGAAGCTTATGTTTCAGTTCTTGCTTCAGATTTCACTAATGCACAAGCACTTGAAGCTATGAGAATAATCTTTAAGTACTTACCAGATGCTTATAATCATGGAACAACAGATGTTAAAGCTAGAGAGAAAATGGCTCATGCTTCAACAATAGCTGGTATGGCATTTGCAAATGCTTTCCTAGGTGTTTGTCACTCAATGGCACACAAACTTGGAGCAGAGCATCATATAGCACATGGAGTTGCTAATGCAATGTTAATCAACCAAGTTATTAAATTTAACGCTGTTGATAACCCAAGAAAACAAGCAGCTTTCCCACAATATAAATATCCAAATGCTAAGTGGAGATATGCTCAAATAGCTGATTTCTTACACCTTGGTGGAAAGAATGAAGATGAGAAAATCGAAAACTTAATGAAAGCTATCGATGAGTTAAAAGCTAAAGTTGGAATTCCAACAAGCATAGCTGCATGTGGAGTTAAGAAAGAAGATTTCTTTGCAACACTTGATCAAATGAGTGAGGAAGCTTTTGATGACCAATGTACAGGAGCTAACCCAAGATACCCATTAATCAGTGAGATTAAGCAAATGTATATTAATGTTTATGAAGGTAAAGTTAATAAGATCTAATAAGATTTAAATATGAGTTGTGTAGTTTGAGAGAAATCTCTTTCTACACAACTTTTTTATGTTAGGTAATAAAATTTTATAGATATTTTAAAAGTAGGATGTGTGATATATCCTACTTTTGTTTAATTACTGATAATTATTTTTGCTTTCAATGTGATATAATTTTTATAATATAAAGATTTGAAATATAGAAATATAGGAGGAGAATTATGGCTATAAGAAGTATGCATCATGTATGTATTCAGACAGAAAAATATAGAGAATCACTTGATTTTTACACAAAGATTTTAGGTTTTGAGATAGTAGAAGAAACAAAAGGATTCCATGGGAGAGATTTTAATACATGGATAAAGCTTGGGGATTTTATGATAGAACTACAAACACCTAAGAAAGGTGATACTTTAAATCCTTGGATATCTGTTAATGCTGGAATTGTCCATATGTGTTTTACTGTGGATAGTGTAGAAGAAGAGTTTGATAGAATTAAAGGTTTAGGGTATACAAACTTTAAAGTTAAAAATGGACAAGAGATTTATAAAGTTGTAGATGGATATTTATTTAAGATTAAAGCTCCTGAGGGAACTGAAATTGAAATGAGAGATACAGAAATATAAAAAATATAAAATGAAGGGAGGCTAGCTTAGTGGGTATTTATTAAATAAGTCTTATAAGTATGTAAGAAAATTTATTTAATGAATTTAGGTCGCTAAGAAAAGTTATGAATAATAGTGTTTTTATAAAAAATAGAGAAAATCTTATGAGTAAGATAGAGGATAATTCTATTCTTGTTATGATAGCTGGAGAAGCAAAATATAAATCAGCAGATGAGAGATATCCTTTCACACCTAACAGAAATTTTTATTACTTAACAGGTGTTGATGAGGAAAAAGATATATTACTTATTAAAAAGATAAATGGTGAGGTTTCAGAAACTTTATTTATAAGTGAAGTTGATGAAGTTATGGCTAAATGGGTTGGAGCAACTTTTACAAAAGAAGAAGCTAAAGAAAAATCAGGTGTTGAAAATATAGCATACCTTGGTTCATTTTTAAGTTCTTTAAATAGTCTTTTAACTTCTGGAGATGTTGATAATATTTATCTTGATTTAGAGAGAAGAGATTTTGATGAAGCAGATAGAGATGGTGGTATTTTAGCAGAGAAAGTTAGAACAAGATATCCAGAAATTAATATTAAAAATGCTTTTAATCTAGTTTCAGTTCTTAGAATGAGAAAAAACGAATCAGAAATAGCAGAGATGAGAAAAGCTATTAAAATTACTAAAGGTGGAGTTGAATCTCTTATGAGAAATTCAAAAGTTGGGATGAGAGAGTATGCTCTAGAAGCTCACTTTGATTTCCACTTAAAGCAAAATGGAGTTACTGATTATGCTTTTAAAACTATTGCAGCATCAGGAGCGAATGCAGCAACTCTTCATTATCATGAAAATAATTCAGAAATGAAAGATGGAGATTTAATTCTTTTTGATTTAGGAGCACAGATGAATTATTATAATGCTGATGTTTCAAGAACTTTCCCTGTGAATGGTAAGTTTACTGATAGACAAAAAGATTTATATGAAGCAGTTTTAGATGTTAATGAGAAAATTATAGAGATGATGAAACCAGGAATTTCTATGACAGAAGTTAATAATGCAGCAAATGATATGCTTGCAGAGAAATGTTTAACACTTGGGCTTACAGAGAAAAAAGAAGATTTTAGAAAATATTACTTCCATTCAATAGGTCATAGTCTTGGACTTGATACACATGATGTTGGAAAAAGAGGAGCTATTCTTGAAGACGGAATGGTTTGGACTGTTGAACCTGGATTATATATTCCAGAAGAAAATGTTGGAATAAGAATTGAGGATGATGTTCTTATAACTAAGACTGGTCATGAAGTTCTTACTAAAGATATAATTAAATCAGTAAAAGATATAGAAGAATTTATGAGTAAATAAAACTAAAAAAGTATTTTAGTCCTAGATAAAAAATCTAGGGCTTTTTTTGACCTTAAAGATACTATAGATAAAATATTAAAATTGTTAATAAAAGGAAAATTAATGGCTGGATATATTGTTATTGTCCTTGAATTACTGTATAAATAAAGATAGAAAAAGTGAATATTGGATTAAGAGGTAGAGGAGCAATTATTAAGAGTAATTAAATGGAGCAGAAGTGTTTAGATATTTAATGAAAGGGGTAATTGCCGAAGTTTTATAAGTATACTAAAGGCTTATAATTCTGGTTTTATATATAAGATATGTAAGACTGTCACATTGTTTGTGGAGTGCTATCATCAAGGGTTTTAATATATTTGTTTAAATGAATTTATTGTCCTAGGTGTGTGCCTAGGGCTTTTTTTATCGAATAACTTAGGGATTATTTGATAAAAGGATAGGGAATTTAGATAAGGTATAAACTTTATCTAAGCTTAGTATTCATTATAAACAGCCTCTTTTATTTAATTCACAGAACGTAAACTTTAATAAAGATTTAGGGGGGATTTATTATGAGAAAAAGACTTGGTATTTTTTCTACGGTATTATTTTTTAGTGTTTGTTTATTTTCAACAGTAGCTTTTGCACAAGGTGATGTTGCACAGGTTAATGCTGATAAATTTGGATTTTGGACTATTATACCACCACTTGTTTCAATAATTTTAGCTTTTATAACTAAGAATATAGTTATATCACTATTTGCAGGAACATTTATTGGTTGTTTAATGTTATTTATTACGGACCATAATATATTCATAGCTATAATATTTGGATTTATGGATATAGTTGAAAGAATTTTAGCTTCACTTGCAGATAAGTGGAACGCAGGAATTATTCTTCAAGTTTTAGTTATTGGTGGAATTATTCAACTGGTTGCTAAAATGGGAGGAGCTAGAGCAATAGCCGAGGCACTTGCTAAAAGAGCTAAAACAGTTAGAAGTGTTCAAATTACTACATTCCTTTTAGGACTTGCAGTATTCTTTGATGATTATGCAAATTCATTAATTGTTGGACCTATTATCAGACCAGTTTCAGATAAGCTTCATATTTCAAGAGAGAAATTAGCTTTTATAATTGACGCAACAGCAGCTCCAATAGCTGGACTTGCTATTATATCAACTTGGATTGGACTTGAGGTTGGATTAATTGGAGATGCTTTTAATAGTATTGGTATGAATGTTGATCCTTTTGGGATTTTCCTAGAAACTATACCATATAGATTCTATAATATTTTAATCTTAGCATTTGTACTTATATCAGCTATAACTTTAAGAGAATTTGGACCAATGTACAAGGCAGAAGTTAGAGCAAGAAACGGACAAGTTGTTAAGCCTAAAACAAGTAAGCTTTCAGATGAAGAAATTGATGAAGTTATGCATGAGTTAGAGCCTAAAAAAGGTGTTAAACTTTGTGTATGGAATGCAATCATTCCAATTGGTTCATTAATAGTATTCTCACTTATAGCATTTTATTATAGTGGATATTCTTCAATAATGGGTGGAGAAGATTTAGTTCTTATTGAAGCAGTAAAAGCTTCACCATTTAGTTTTGTATCTATTAGAGAAACTTTTTCAGCTTCAGATGCTTCAATAGCATTATTCCAATCAGCTTTAATATCATCAGTTATAACAATAATTATGGCTGTTGCTAGAAAAATCCTTACATTGAATGAAGCGATTGATACTTGGGTTGATGGAGTTAAGAGTTTAGTTATTACTGGTGTTATACTGCTTCTAGCTTGGAGTTTAAGCTCAGTTTTAAAAGAACTTGGAACAGCACCTTATTTAGTAGATATGCTTTCTGGAACAGTTCCAGCATTCATTCTACCATCAATAATATTCTTACTTGGTTCAGTTATAGCTTTCTCAACAGGAACAGCTTATGGAACAATGGGAATATTAATGCCACTTGCTATTCCTCTTGCTAACACAATCTCTGGTGGAGACATGAATATTATCATAGTCTGTACATCAGCAGTTTTAACAGGAGCAATATTTGGGGATCACTGTTCACCAATATCTGATACAACAATATTGTCTTCAACAGGAGCAAGTTGTGATCATATAGAACATGTAAGAACACAACTTTGGTATGCACTATTTGTTGCAGGAGTAGCAGTTGTGTTTGGATATATTCCAGCAGGACTTGGACTGAATGTTTGGGTATGTCTAGGACTTGGAATTTTAGCTATAATCGCTGTACTTATGGTATTTGGTAAGAAAGTACCAGACTCAGTTTTAGATAGTGAAACAGAGGTAGAAGAAATAGAAGCTTAATATATAAGAGTTATATCATTAATTTGGTATAACTCTTTTTTGTTTTGCTGGAATTACCTTTGAAGGGTCATGCTTTAAAAGCATGACCCTTTTTGTAAATAGCTTGTATGTTTTTCATATAAGTGCTTAGAAATAGCTTAAATACTAGGTTT
>NZ_CAMQRY010000017.1 GCF_947036855.1 uncultured Clostridium sp. | reverse complement strand
AAATTAATAAAAGGGGGATAAGAGATGATAAGAGCATTTATACGATACTATAGACCATATAAAAAATTGTTTTTTTTAGATATATTAGCAGCTTTTTTAGTTGCAGTTTGTGATTTGTTTTATCCAATGCTGACAAGACAAATAATAGATGATGTTATACCAAATAAGAATTTGAGGATGTTATGGGTGTTTGGAATAGTACTTGTAGGGATATTTATATTTAAGGCAGGGCTTAATTATTTTATGCAGTATCAAGGTCATGTAGTTGGGGTTAGAATGCAAGGGGATATGAGAGATGACTTATTTAAGAAACTACAAAAATTACCTAATAAATATTTTGATGATAATAAAACAGGGGTAATAATGTCTAGAATAGTTAATGATTTAAATGAGGTTTCAGAACTTGCACATCATGGACCTGAAGATTTATTTATATCAATAGTTATGTTACTTGGTTCATTTGGAATACTTAGCACTATTAATTTAGAGCTTACAATTATAGTTTTTGCTATTTTACCATTTGGAATTTTGTTTACTTTAAAGAAGCGAAAAGGAATGATGAATGCTTTTAAAAAAACTAGGGAGAGAACTGGTGAAGTTAATGCTACTATAGAAAATAGTATCTCTGGTATTAGAGTTACTAAGTCATTTTCAAATAAAAAATACGAGGCTAAAAAGTTTGATAAATGTAATGGGATATTTAAAGATGCGAGAGAAGTAGCATATAAAAAAATGGCAGAATATTTTTCAGGAATGTTATTATTTATAGATTTACTAGAACTTATAGTTCTTATAGCAGCAGGGTATTTCACTTATCTTGGTAGAATAAGTCTTGGAGATTTAGCAGCTTATATTTTATATATAAAAATGTTTTTACAACCAATTAGGAAACTTATTAACTTTAATGAGATGCTTCAAAATGGGATGACAGGTTTCGGAAGATTTATGGAGATTATTGAAGAGGAAGAAGAAAAAGAATTGGTTGATGCAGTAGAACTTAAAAATGTTAAAGGGAATATTAGTTTTGAAAATGTAGGATTTAAGTATAGTGAAGGAACAGAGATACTTAAAGAGTTTAATTTAGAAATTGAAGCTGGAAAGATGATAGCACTTGTTGGTTCATCTGGTGGTGGAAAAACAACTATTTGTAATCTTATTCCTAGATTTTATGAGTTTACTGATGGAGATATTAAAATTGATGGGACAAGTATTAAGGATATAAAACTTGAATCACTTAGGAATAATGTTGGAGTTGTTCAACAAGATGTTTTCTTATTTACAGGAAGTATTAGAGAGAATATTGCATATGGAAAAATTGGTGCAAGTGATGAGGAAGTTATAGAAGCAGCTAAAAATGCTAGTTTACATGATTTTATTATGGGTCTTGAAAATGGTTATGAAACTTTTGTTGGTGAGAGAGGGGTTAAACTTTCTGGTGGGCAAAAGCAGAGAATATCAATAGCTAGGGTGTTTTTAAAGAATCCTGCTATATTAATTTTAGATGAGGCTACTTCAGCACTTGATAATGTAACAGAAAAAGAAATACAAAATTCATTAGAGGAATTAAGTAAGAATAGGACAACACTTGTTGTTGCACATAGACTTACGACTATACAAAATTCTGATGAGATAATTGTAATTGGAAAAGAAGGTATTGTTGAGAGAGGAACACATAATGAGCTTATAGATGGTGAGGGTGTTTATTCAATGTTACATTCGTTATAATATAGAATTAGGGAGGCAGTTTTTACTGCTTCTTTTTAATTTTTCAAATAATGGTTGTTGCTAGAAAAAAATCAAATAATTTATAGGTGTAATTACCTAGATATATAGGGTTAGAAATATGGACAATCTGTTGAAAGTATTATAATATTACATAGACAATAAATAACGAAAGATGAAAATTTGGAGGGACAAATGGGAATGTTAGATACTTTTAATATGGCTATTCTAAACCAATTTAAGGCTTGGCATGGTCCAATGATAGACAAAATAATGCAAGGGTTCACACTTATTGGGACTGATGGACTTGTATTTCTTGTAATAGCGCTTATATTACTTGTAACAGTTAAACATAGAAAAGCAGGATTTATGGTGTTTTTTGCATCATTTATAAATTTAGTTATAGTTGAAGTTTTAAAGCATGGCGTTAAAGAACCAAGACCATTTTTAACACACCCAGAATTATTAAATTCTGTGATTGGTGTAGCACCACATTCATATTCATTCCCATCAGGACATGCAGCAGCAGCTTTTGTTGGAGCATTTGTACTTGGGCATTTCTTTAGAAAATGGAAATTACCATTATATATATTGGCTATTTGCATAATGGTTTCAAGACCATTCTTATTAGTTCATTATCCAACAGATGTAATTGCTGGAGCGATAATAGGAATAGTGAGTAGTATACTTGCATTCTTCTTCTATAAAATAATATTAAAAAAATATTTTAGAAGAATACTTGTGATGTTAAGAATTGAAAAAAGATAATATAGACAAGCATATATCTACTATCAGTAGATATATGCTTGTTTTTTAGTATATAATATATACTAAATATGGCTTTAAATAATAAAAATAATAAAAAAACTTATAATTTGCTATTGAAAAATGTATAATTATGATATAAAATAGAGATAATATAAACAATGTGTCTGAAATGTAACAAAGGTTACATTTTTTTAAAATGATATGTAAACAATATCATTAGTTGTTTATAATGATAAAGGACAAGTTATTAGCATAGAAGTGAGATGAATATTTTTTTGAATAAAAAAAAGCTTTTTAGGTTATGCTAATAAGAAAATAAGTTATACAAATAGGTAAAACAAAAGATAAGGCAATTTTAGGAGGTACTAATGAATTTTTTTAAAAAATACTCACCGTTCCATAAGGTATACTTTTTACTATTTCTAATACTTAATTTAATTTTATTCTTTGTTCCGTTATTTACTGGAGGGAAGATTGATTTATTAGTTATAGTAGGTCTTATATCAACACTTTCAGGATTATTAGCAGGTATTTATACTGCGAGGGCTGAGGTAGCCGCGTATGTATGGGGAATTGTTAATACACTATTTTACATAGTAATTTCAATATACAATCATATGTATGCTGAAGTTATATTATATGTTGTTTATATGTTACCAATGAACTGTTATGGTTTATATGCTTGGAGCAAGAGTGCTAAAGAAAGCAAGCATGAGGGTGATGATGAAACAGCATCAACTATTGAAATTAAAAGTTTAAAACCTGCTACTTGGGTATATATAATAATTGGAATAATAGTAGTTTGGGCTGCTTATGCTGCATTTGTATATTTCCTTCCAGAAATATTACATTCAACTTTAGGAGTTACAATTCCAAGAGATACTGTTTGGTATATAGATTCATTCACAGCTACAATAATGATATTTGCAGTTGTTGTATCAACACTTAGATATAAGGAAACTTGGTACTTCTGGATTGTTGGAGATGGTGTTGGAATATTACTTTATGTAATAGCACTTTCACATCATTCAAACTTCTCATTTGCAACATTATCAGGAGCAATTATGTGGGTTCAATTCACAATAAATGCTATATATGGATTAATGGTTTGGAAAAAGCTTGGTAGAGAGCAAAAAGGCGGTAAGGCAGCTGCCTAAAATATAAATGATAAAAAAGTCACTATTTTAGAATAGTGGCTTTTTTTGCTTTGTAAATATATAAGTAAATTAAACAAAAAGTGACAATTGATATTACTTTGATATAAATTTATTAGAAAAAGATGATATTATTACCTAGAAATGAATTAATTGGGAAAGGGGTAAAAGGTTGATTAAAAAGTTAAATAAAAAAGTATTTATACCAATAGGAATAGTTCTAGGTATTATAATAATTATACTCTGTGTATTTGGTTTAAAGGCATTAAATAATAAACCACAAAAGAAACCTATTGATTATTATGCTAGTATACCTGTAGCGATTAAAGATTCAAAAAATAAATTAGTAGGTAATTTATTAAAGGAAGTACCTAGCAATCAAGATGTTAGGGATATTTTAAAAAATTATAAAAAATATCCAATGCCACTTATAGAACTTGCAGGAAGACATAGTGAAACTATTAATTTTGTAGATGATTATAAGGACAGGGCAAAATATTTAAATAAAAGTATTTCTATAAAAGATGATTATAAAAAAGGTGAGATTCCATCATTTATTCAATGGGATAAGAGATGGGGATATGCTCAGTATGGCGATGGATTTATGGCACTTAATGGATGTGGACCAACATCTTTATCTATGATTATTGTTGGGCTTACAGGTAATTTAAAAGCTAATCCTTTATTTGTAGGTAATTATGCAATGAAAAATAAATTTTACTTTGATGGTGTTGGGACAAAGTGGTCTTTAATGATTAAAGGTGCTAATCATTTTGGAGTAAAATCAAGATATGTAAAAGTAAATGTTGCAGATATGGAAGCTTGTTTAAAAAAAGGTGAGCCAATGATAGCATCAGTAGGACCTGGGGTATTTACAACAACAGGACACTTTATAGTTTTAAGAGGAATAACTAAAGATAATAAAATTCTAGTTAATGACCCTGATAGTATAGCTCATACAAATGAGTCTTGGAGTCCAGAGTTAATAGTCAAAGAATCTAGGGCGTTTTGGGTGTTTTCTAAATAAGGACAAGTATTATAATAAAGATTTTTTAATGGTAAAATGATAAATTTTATTGTTAAAAAATTTTTTTCTGAAATAAAAAGGGATTTATTACCTTAATAGAGAATAATAGTAAGTATAAGTATTTTATTTTGATAGGAGTTTGATTTAAAATGAAAAGATTTACACTTCCAAGAAACACATTTTTTGAAAAAGGTTCTCTAGAGTATTTAAAAGAAATTAAAGGGAAAAAAGCTAGTATTGTTGTAGGGGGCGGATCAATGAAAAGATTCGGTTTTCTTGATAAAATAGTTAGCTATTTAGAAGAAGCAGGGCTTGAAGTTGATATTATAGATGGAGTTGAGCCAGACCCATCAGTTGAAACAGTTTTAGCAGGAGCTAAAAAGATGGAAGCATTTGGACCAGATGTAATTGTTGCTGTTGGTGGAGGTTCACCAATTGATGCAGCTAAGGCTATGTGGGTATTCTATGAGCATCCAGATAAAACTTTTGATGATATAAAAGATCCGTTTACGATTCCAGAGCTTAGAAATAAAGCAATATTTGTAGCAATTCCATCAACATCAGGTACAGCTACAGAGGTTACAGCATTTTCTGTTATAACAGATTATTCAAAAGGAATAAAATATCCACTTGCGGATTATAATATAACACCAGATATAGCAATAGTTGACCCAGACCTTGCACAGACAATGCCAGCAAAGCTTGTTGCACATACGGGAATGGATGCTTTAACTCATGCAATTGAAGCATATGTTGCTACTTTACATTCACCATTTACAAATCCATTAGCTTTAGAGGCTATTGTGATGATAAAAGAGAATTTATTAAAATCATTTAATGGAGATACAGATGCAAGAGAGCAAATGCACTATGCACAGTGTATGGCTGGAATGGCATTTTCAAATGCTTTACTAGGAATTACTCATAGTATGGCACATAAATCAGGAGCTATATTCCATGAGGGTGGAATTGAAGCAAATGAAGTTTTCCATATTCCACATGGTTGTGCAAATGCAATATATCTTCCATATGTAATAGATTTTAATAAAAAAGCTTGTATGGATAGATATGCTACTATAGCTAAAAGATTAGAACTTTTAGGTAATACTGATGAAGAACTTGTTGATTCATTAACAGGAATGATTAAGGAGATGAATGTTTCTATGAATATTCCTGCTACAATAAAAGAGTTTGGAGTTAATGAGGATGAGTTTAAAGCTAAGGTTCAAATGATTTCTGAGAGAGCAGTTTTAGATGCTTGTACAGGTTCAAATCCAAGAACTATTTCAAATGAAGAGATGCAAAAAGTTTATGAAGCTACATTCTATGGAACAAAGGTAGATTTTTAAAAAATTATAAATCTATTTATTAGATAGTTTAGTTTAGTGAAATTAGATTAAAGTTAAAATTGAATTTATAAATAAAAAGTTCAGCTTCCTATATTTAATATATTTGTGAAGTTGAACTTTTTTTATGATATAAGAATGAATTTGAAAATTATTTAATACTTATATTTAGAAATAAAAATGAATTTATTAAAGAAATTTAATAAAAAAACCGTCATTTAATTGATAAAATAATGGAAAAAATGTATAATTTTAATTAATTTATAATTTAGGGGGTATTTTAGGGTGTATAAAATTACTAGAAAAGTAGAACTTGCAAATAACATATATCTTATGGATGTAGTGGCTGAGAGGGTTGCAAAATCAGCTAATCCAGGTCAGTTTGTAATAGTTAAGATAGATGGAAAAGGGGAGAGAATTCCTTTAACTATAGCAGATTATGATAAAAATAAGGGGACTGTAACAATTGTATTCCAAACACTTGGTGCATCAACTCTTAAGATGGCAAAACTTGAAGAGGGAGATTCATTTAGAGATTTTGTTGGTCCTCTTGGAAGAGAGTCAGAATTTGTAAATGAGGATTTAGAAAAATTAAAGAATAAGAAGATATTATTTGTAGCTGGTGGAATTGGAACTGCTCCAGTATATCCACAAGTTAAGTGGTTACATGAAAATGGAATTGATGCTGATGTTATAATTGGTGCAAAAAATAAGGATATTATTATTTTAGAAGATGAGATGAGAAAAGTTGCTAGTGAGTTATATCTTGCAACAGATGATGGGTCTGCTGGATTTAAAGGACTTGTTACAAATCTTATAGAAGATTTAGTTTTAAATAAGGGTAAAAAATATGATGAGGTTGTAACTATAGGACCTATGATTATGATGAAGTTTGTAGCTCTTGTAACTAAGAAGTTAGAGATTCCAACAATAGTAAGTCTTAATCCTATAATGGTTGATGGTACAGGTATGTGTGGTGCTTGTAGAGTTACAGTTGGGGATGAAGTTAAATTTGCTTGTGTTGATGGACCTGAGTTTGATGGTCATTTAGTTAATTTTGATGAAGCTATGAGAAGACATCAAATTTATAAAACTTATGAGGGTAGAAAGATGCTTAAAGCTACTGAGGGTAATACACACCACGGTGGATGTGGAAATTGTGGAGGTGAAAAGTAATGGCACTTAATTTAAAAAGAACTGCTGTGCGTGAGCAAGATGCAAAAATAAGAGCTACTAATTTTGAAGAAGTATGTCAGGGATATAACTTAGAACTTGCAATGGAAGAGGCTAGTAGATGCCTTGGATGTAAAAAGCCAAAGTGTGTAGTTGATTGCCCTGTTGCTATTGATATTCCTGCTTTTATAGGAAGAGTTAAAGAGGGAGATTTAAAGGGAGCAGCAGAGGTTATTGCTAGAGATTCTGCACTTCCAGCAGTTTGTGGTAGAGTGTGTCCACAAGAAACTCAATGTGAGGGTAAATGTGTTTTAGGAATTAAAGGTGAGGCAGTTGCAATTGGTAAGCTTGAGAAGTTTGTTGCTGACTATGTTAGAGAAAATAATATTGAAATTAAAATTGATATAGAGAAGAATGGTAAAAAAGTTGCTGTTGTAGGGAGTGGTCCAGCTGGACTTACTTGTGCAGGGGATTTAGCTAAAATGGGATATGATGTTACAATTTTTGAAGCATTACATGAGGCTGGTGGAGTTTTAGTTTATGGGATTCCAGAATTTAGACTACCTAAAGAAACTGTTGTTAAAACAGAAATTGAAAATGTAATGAAACTTGGAGTTAAAATTGAAACTAATGTTATAGTGGGTAGAACTGTAACAATTGATGAAATTTTAAATGAAGAGGGATTTGAGGCAGTATTTATTGGTTCAGGTGCAGGGCTTCCAAAGTTCATGGGTATTAAAGGAGAAAATGCTAATGGTGTATTCTCTGCTAATGAGTTTTTAACAAGAAGTAATCTTATGAAAGCATATGATACTTCATATGATACTCCTATAACAATTGCTAAAAAAATAGCTGTTGTTGGTGGTGGAAATGTAGCAATGGATGCAGCAAGAACTGCTTTAAGGCTTGGTTCAGAGGTTCATGTTGTTTATAGAAGAAGTGATGCAGAGCTTCCAGCAAGAAGAGAAGAAATTCATCATGCTAAGGAAGAGGGAGTTATTTTTGATGTTTTAACTAATCCAACAGAAATTTTAGAAGATGAAAATGGATGGGTTAGAGGTATGACTTGTGTGAAAATGGAACTTGGAGAGCCTGATGCATCAGGAAGAAGAAGACCTATGGTAGTTGAAGGTTCAGAGTTCACACTAGAAGTTGATGCTGTAATAATGTCACTTGGAACATCTCCTAATCCACTTATCAGTTCTACAACAAAAGGACTTGAGATTAATAGATGGGAATGTATTGTTGCAACTGAAGAAAATGGTGCAACATCAAGAGAGGGCGTTTTTGCTGGAGGAGATGCTGTAACAGGTGCTGCTACAGTAATTCTTGCAATGGGAGCAGGTAAAAATGCTGCTAAAGGAATAGATGAATATATAAAATCTAAAGGATAAAATTAAATTATAAATAAATTCTAAAACAAGCATTTTAAATTATTAAAATGCTTGTTTTTTTTTGCTACTTTTTATTTGAAAAAATATTTGAAAAAATAGCTTGTTCTTAAATTATTAATATATTGATTATTTATTCAAGGTTAATACTAATAGATTATAATAAAATAGCTTTTTTTTGATAAATTATTAATTAATTAGCATATTTTGCATATGAAAGAGTAAAAATGGTTGATTTGACTAAAAAATTGGTAAAATGTATTCTTTATATATGTCTACTCTAAAATAGATATATATGAATTTATTTTTAACAAATAAATACTTTTAAACAAAGGAGGAATTATTATGAAATTTACATTAAGAGAACAAGAGAGATTAATGATGGTTGTTGCTGCTGATGTGGCTAGAAGAAGACTTGCAAAAGGGATAAAACTTAATTACCCTGAGTCAGTTGCTTTAATAAGTGATTTTATAACAGAGGGTGCTAGAGAGGGACATACTGTTGAGCATTTAATGTCAGAAGGAAGAAATGTAATTACATCAGAAGAAGTTATGGTAGGAATTCCAGAAATGATTCACTCAATTCAAGTTGAGGCGACATTCCCAGATGGAACAAAACTTGTAACAGTACATGACCCAATTCAATAATAGATAAAGATTAGGACAGGAGGGTTTCAGTTATGATACCAGGAGAATATATTTTAAGTAAAGATAAAGTTGTTATAAATGAAGGACAAGAAAATATAAAACTTAGAGTTACAAATACAGGGGATAGACCAGTTCAAGTTGGTTCACACTATCATTTTGCAGAAGTTAACACTAAGCTTATTTTTGATAGAGATATTGCTTACGGAAAAAGACTTGATATTCCATCAGGAACAGCTGTAAGATTTGAGCCAGGTGATGAGAAAGAAGTTAACCTTATTGATATCCAAGGGGCAAGAAATGTTTATGGATTAAATGATAAAGTAAACGGAAACTTAGATGCAAAAAGAAAATAATTGAAAATTACAAAAGAGGAGGAATAAAACATGAGCTTTGATATGAATAGAAAATCATATGTAGATATGTTTGGACCAACAGTTGGAGATAGCTTCAGACTTGCTGACACAAATTTATTTGCACAAATAGAAAGAGATTTAACTAAGCACGGAGATGAGTGTAAATTTGGTGGTGGTAAAACACTAAGAGCTGGTATGGGAGTTAACATAACAGAATCAAGATCAAATCCACTTGTAGCTGACCTTATAATTTCAGGAGTTACAATAATAGATTATACAGGTATATATAAAGCAGATATCGGAATCAGAGATGGTAAGATACTTGCTATAGGTAAGGGTGGAAACCCTGATATCATGGATGATGTAGATTTTATAGTTGGAATTGCAACAGAAGCTTTAGCAGGAGAAGGATACATAATAACTGCTGGTGGAATTGATACACATGTTCACTACATTAACCCTGATATCACAACTTGTGCACTTCAAGGTGGAATCACAACATTATTTGGTGGAGGAACAGGTCCTGCTGATGGATCAAATGCTGTTACATCTACACCTGGACCATATCATGTTAAAGGAATGCTTAGAGCATTTGAACATATGCCAATAAACGTTGGTTTCCTTGCTAAAGGTGGATCACATGATTTAGCACCAGGAGTTGAGCAAATTGAAGCTGGAGCTGCTGGAATTAAAGTTCATGAAGATTGGGGTGCTACAAGAGCTTGTCTTGATAAATCTTTAGAGATTGCTGATAAGTATGATGTACAAGTTTCACTTCACTCAGATACTTTAAATGAGTTTGGATTCTTAGAAGATACTATGGATGCAATTGGTGGAAGAGGAATACATACATTCCATACTGAAGGTGCTGGTGGTGGACATGCTCCAGATATCATAAAAGCTGCACAGTATTTAAATGTACTACCTGCTTCAACAAGTCCAACACTTCCATATACAATTAATACAATAGCTGAGCATTTAGATATGCTTATGGTTTGTCACCACTTAGACCCTAGAATTCCTGAGGATGTAGCTTTTGCAGATTCAAGAATTAGACATCAAACAATCGAAGCTGAAGATATTCTTCATGATATGGGTGTTATAAGTATGACAAGTTCAGATGCTATGGCTATGGGAAGAGTTGGAGAAGTTGTAACAAGAACTTGGCAAGTAGCTCACCATATGAAAAATCATAGAGGAACTTTAGAAGGCGATAGTGAGTTTGCTGATAACAACAGAATCAAAAGATATGTTGCTAAATATACAATAAACCCAGCTATCGCACAAGGAATAAGTGAGTATATAGGTTCAGTAGAAGAAGGTAAATATGCTGATTTAGTACTATGGTCACCACAATTCTTTGGAGTTAAGCCAGAAATGATAATCAAAAAAGGTTATATCTCAATGGCAGTTTCAGGAGATCCAAATGCTTCAATCCCTACAATTCAACCAAGAACATTAAGAAAAATGTACTATGCTGAAGGAAAAGGAATTGCAGATTCATGCTTAACTTTCGTTTCAAAAGTTGCTTTTGATAATGGAATTAAAGAAGAACTTGGTCTTGAAAGAACAGTTTTACCAGTACATGGTATAAGAAACTTAACTAAGAAAGATATGAAACTTAACAATGTGATGCCTGTAATAGAGGTTGATCCACAGACATACGAAGTAAGTGTTAATGGGGAAGTTCTAAAAGCTGCACCAGCTACAGAATTACCAATGGCTCAAAGATACTTCTTATTCTAGTTTTTAAAATGTAGGTAAGTTCTATCTAGCATAGCCTAAGTGGCTATGCTAGATATTTATATAAAAATCCAATTGAATAAGTTTTTATATAGGTAAAGATTTATTCAATTGGATTTAAAACCAAAGATAAAATAATAGGAGGAATTTAAAATGATATTAGATAAAATAGTAGGGAATGTACATGAAGAATATACAAAGGCAGCTCACATGGAGAAAATATACTTAAAGAGTGATGAGCTTTTAAAGAGAATTAATAGGGTTACATCAGATCATGGAACAGAGTATGGAATTACAATAGATAAGAGTGAAGTTTTAAAAGATGGAGATATACTTTTCAATGATGGTCATAATATGATAGTTGTTGTTGTTAAGTCAGATGATGTTATTATAATTAAACCAGAAACAATAAATGAAATGGGTAAAATAGCTCATAACCTTGGAAATAGACATCTTCCAGCACAATTTAGAGATGGAATGATGGTTCTTGAATATGATAAACTTGTTGAAGATTTATTAAAAGAAGAGGGAATAAAATACTCAAGAGAGCATGTTACTTTAGAAAAAGCATTTAGACATGTTGAGTTTGGTCACAAGCATGTTTAATGAAAGTTTAATGATGCTTCAAATATGTGATTCTAATTTTCCTGTTGGTTCATTTAACCACTCATATGGGATGGAAAATTATCTTAGAACAGAAAAAGTGAATAGTGCTAATACTTTAAAAGCGTGGGTTAAAGCATTCCTTAAAGATTCATTTGCACAAAATGATGCACTTGCAATTAGATTTGTATATGAGTTCTTAGAGAAAAATGATATAGAGAGTATTTGGGAAGTTGATGAAGAGATAACAGCTCAAAGTATTGCTATGGAAACAAGAAATGCAGCAAGACTTGTAGCTAGAAGAATGTGTGATTTACTTTTAGATTTATATGATTCAAAAATGCTTGAGATATACAAAAAGAAAATTGTTAAAAAGGAAGTCTATGGACACCCTGCAATAGCTTTTGCCATTTTAACATATGAAAAAGGTATACCTTTAAAAAGAGCAGTTATGTATCATATGTATGCAACAATTTCTACACTTGTACAAAATGCAGTTAGAACAATACCTCTAGGGCAAAAAGATGGACAACTTATTGTAAAAGAATTCTCTGATAACTTTGAGAATTTATATGGGTATATAGAAACATTAACAAGAGATGATTTTGGTGCTAATATACCAGGACTTGAAATGGCACAGATTAAACATGAAACACAGATATTTAGATTATTTATGTCTTAATTTAATACTAAAGAAGAAGGGAGTGTCTTAATATGAGACCAGTAGTTATAGGAATAGGTGGACCAGTTGGAGCTGGAAAAACTTTATTAATAGAGAGAGTAACAAGAATTATGGAGGGTGACTACAAGTGTGCAGTTATCACAAATGATATATATACAAAAGAAGATGCTAAATTTATGGTTAAAAACTCAGTTTTATCAGAGGATAAAATAGTTGGAGTTGAAACAGGTGGATGTCCACATACAGCTATAAGAGAAGATGCTTCAATGAACTTTGCAGCAATAGAAGATTTAGAGGCTAAGTTTGATGATTTAGATATTATATTCTTAGAGAGCGGCGGAGATAATCTTGCAGCTACATTTAGTCCTGATTTAGTTGATTTTTCAATGTATATAATTGACGTTGCTCAGGGAGAGAAAATTCCAAGAAAAGCTGGACAAGGAATGATAAAGAGTGATTTATTTGTTATAAATAAAATTGACCTTGCACCATATGTTGGAGCAGACCTTGAAGTTATGAGAAAAGATACAATGGTATTTAGAAATGAGAATAGCTTTATATTTACAAACTTAAAAACTGATGCAGGTGTAGAGAGTGTTGTTTCATGGATTCAAAAAAACTGCCTTTTAGAAGGGATAGCTAAATAATGTTTTCTATAATAAATGAGAAAGAATATGCAGCTAATAGTGAACTTACTATTTTTAATAAGAATGGTAAATTTAAAACAGAAAAATCATATTTTACTGGAATTGCAAAACTTGCAAGAGCTTTATATTTAGATACAGATGGAGTTCCATGTTATTATCTAATGCAACTTGGTGGTGGATATGTAGAAAATGAAAAGTTTAGGTCATGTATACATATTAAAAAAGATGCTAGGGCTATTGTTACAACACAGGCTGCAACAAAAGTTTATAAGTGCATTAATAATCTTCCGTCATATCAAAAGAATGAAATATTTGTTGATGAGAATGCTACACTTGAGTATGTTTCAGATAATGTTATTTTATATAAAGATGCTATGTTTAAGCAGGAAACAGTTATAAAGCTTAAAGATACATCATCACTTGTCTATACTGAGGGACTTACTTCAGGATGGTCACCTGATGGACAAAAGTTTCAATATTCAAGCCTACAAATGAAGCTTAAACTATATGTTGAAGGTAAACTTGTAATGCTTGATAATTTAAAACTAAATCCAAGAGAAGATGATTTAACATCTTTAGGTTTTTTTGAAGAGTTTAGTAATTATAGTTCAATGATATTTATTGATAATATGGTTAATAGCACTTTAATAGATACTTTAAGAGAACTTGTGAAAGAGTTAAACTTAGATGTTAGAGTTGGTATAACAAAACTTGAATGTAGTGGCTTTGTTTTAAGAATTTTGGGAAACTTAACTCAAGATTTAGAGAAGGTTATATTTGCTTGTATAAATTATATAAGAAAAGAAAAATTTGATGCAAATCCATTAGAACTTGGGAAAAGATAAATTTTAATATAGTAAAAGAGTTAATTAAGATAGTGATAATCACATTTTAATTAGCTCTTTTTTATGGAAAAATATATGAGTTTTTTGAGTATAATTGAAAATTTTGTGGTTAAACTATTCTAGAACAAGGTAAAAGATTTTATAAAATTTAATGTTATTAGAACTAAGAGATTTAACAAAGGAGGGAAATAGATGAAATTTACATTAAGAGAGCAAGAAAGATTAATGGTAGTAGTTGCAGCTGATGTAGCTAGAAAAAGAAAAACAAGAGGCTTAAAGCTTAATCACCCAGAAGCGGTGGCTGTTATAGCAGATTTTCTTATGGAAGGTGCAAGAGATGGGGTACCAGTTGAAAAATTAATGTCAACAGGTAGAGAAGTTCTTTCTGCTGATGAAGTTATGGAAGGTGTTCCAGAAATGATTCACGCATTACAGATAGAAGCAACATTCCCAGATGGAACAAAACTTGTAACAGTTCATGATCCAATACACTAATTAGAAGAGGAGGCTTAAAAATTATGATACCAGGAGAATACAAATTATTAGATGAAAAAGTAGTAATGAATGAAGGTACAACAGCGATTGGTTTAAAAGTTGTAAATACAGGAGATAGACCAGTTCAAATTGGTTCACACTATCATTTTGCTGAAGTAAATTCAAAACTTGATTTTGATAGAGATATAGCTTATGGAAAAAGATTAGATATTCCATCAGGAACAGCTGTAAGATTTGAGCCAGGTGATGAAAAAGAAGTTCAGTTAATAGATATTCAAGGATGCAGAAAAGTATATGGACTAAACTACATGGTTAATGGATGTTTAGATCATAAATAAAAATATATAACAAAAGAGGAGGTCGAATCATGAGTTTTGAAATGAATAGAAAGGCATATGCTGATATGTTTGGACCAACAGTTGGTGACAGTATCAGACTTGCAGATACAGATTTATTTGCAAAAATAGAAAAAGATTTAACAAAGCATGGAGATGAGGCTAAGTTTGGTGGTGGTAAAACACTTAGAGCTGGTATGGGAATGAACATAACAGAGTCTAGAAACAATCCACTTGTAGCTGACCTTATAATTTCTGGTGCAACAATTATAGATTACACAGGAATTTATAAAGCTGATATCGGAGTTAGAGATGGTAAGATTTTAGCTATCGGTAAAGGTGGAAATCCAGATATCATGGATGATGTTGACTTCATAGTTGGAGTTGCAACAGAAGCTTTAGCAGGAGAAGGATTTATTGTTACTGCTGGAGGAATTGATACTCACGTTCACTTTATTAACCCAGGTCAAGTTAAGGTTGCACTTCAAGGTGGAATTACAACTTTATTTGGTGGAGGAACAGGACCTAATGATGGTTCAAATGCTACAACTTGTACACCAGGACCATTACATATTAAAAGAATGCTTCAAGCTTTTGAGCACTTACCAATAAACGTTGGTGTTCTAGGAAAAGCTGGTGGGCACACAGAAGCAACAGGAGCAGAGCAAATAGAAGCTGGTGCTGCTGGACTAAAAATTCACGAAGATTGGGGTGCTACAAGAGGTTGTATTGATAAATCACTAGAAATAGCTGATAAATATGACGTTCAAGTTTCAATCCACACAGATACATTAAATGAGTATGGATTCTTAGAAGATACTATTGATGCAATTGCAGGAAGAGTTATTCATACATTCCATACAGAAGGTGCTGGTGGAGGGCATGCTCCAGATATTATCAAAGCTGCTCAGTACAGCAATGTATTACCAGCTTCAACAAGCCCAACACTTCCTTACACAGTGAATACAATTGCAGAGCATTTAGATATGCTTATGGTTTGTCACCACTTAGATAATAAAATTCCTGAGGATGTAGCTTTTGCAGATTCAAGAATTAGACACCAAACAATTGAAGCAGAAGATGTACTTCATGACATGGGTGTTATAAGTATGACAAGTTCAGATGCTATTGCAATGGGAAGAATCGGAGAAGTTGTTACAAGAACTTGGCAGGTTGCTGACCAAATGAAGAAACACAGAGGAGCGCTTGAAGGAGATTGTGAGAGCTGTGATAATAACAGAATTAAAAGATATATTGCTAAATACACAATTAACCCAGCTATTGCACAAGGTGTAGATAAATACATTGGTTCAATAGAAGTTGGTAAATATGCAGATTTAGTTGTTTGGACACCTCAATTCTTTGGTGTTAAACCAGAAGCTATAATCAAAAAAGGTTTAACAACAATGGGAGTTTCAGGAGATCCAAATGCTTCAATTCCTACAATTGAGCCTAAGATTTTAAGAGATATGTACTATGCTAAAGGAAAAGGTATAGAGCAAACATGTATCACTTTTGTATCTAAAGTAGCTTTTGAAAATGGAATTAAAGAAGAGCTTGGTCTTGGAAGACAAGTTTTACCAGTTTGTGGTATAAGATGCCTTTCAAAGAAAGATATGAAATTAAATGATGCTACACCAAAAATTGAAGTAGATACACAGACATATGAAGTTAGTGTTGATGGTCAGGTTATAAGAGCAGAACCAGCTACAGAACTTGCTATGGCACAAAGATACTTCTTATTCTAATCATTTAAATATATAAATCTAGCATAGTTTCAAAGTGGAACTATGCTAGATATTTATAATATAATTAACGGTTTTAATATTTGATATTTCTTTTTTTACTAATGGAGATATAAAATATTTTGATAAATATAAGGTATATTCTTAGGAGGGATTTTATGATATTAGATAAAGTTTTAGGTAATATAAATGACCTAAACATTGATACAGAACATAATCATTCACATGATGATAAGCATAAGCATTCACATGAACATGGGGAAGACTGTGAACATTCACATAAGCCACATATCCATGTTGAAAAAATTCATTTAAGAAGTGATGAACTTTTAAAAAGAATAAATAGAGTTACATCAGATCATGGGAAAGAATATGGCATATCTGTAAGCAAAGAAACAATTTTAAAAGATGGAGATATCCTTTATAAGGATGATAAAAACATGGTTGTTGTTAGTGTTAAATCAGATGATGTACTAATAATTAAACCTACAAGTATAACTGAAATGGGAAAAATAGCACATAATCTTGGGAATAGACATCTGCCAGCTCAATTTAAAGAGGGGCTAATGATACTTGAGTATGATAACTTAGTTGAAGATTTATTAAAAGAGGAGAGTATTCCATATGCTAGAGAAAATGTAACACTTGAAAAAGCATTTAGACATGTGGAATTTGGACATAAACATGTATAAGGAAATGAGTTCAATAGAAATTTTAGGAATGTTACAACTATGTGATTCTAATTTTCCAGTAGGTTCATTTAACCACTCATATGGGATGGAAAATTATCTTAGAACAGAAAAAGTTAATAGTGCGCAGAGTTTAAAAGTTTGGGTAAGAGCATTTTTAAAAGATTCATTTAGTCAAAATGATGCACTTGCAATAAGATTTGTTTATGAAGTTTTAGAGGGGGGAGAGTCAAAAGATGATGACTCAGAACTTTGTGATAAAAAAACTTTAGGGATGGATTGTATGTGGGAGCTTGATGAATGGATTACAGTTCAAAGTGTTTCTATGGAAACAAGAAATGCAGGAAAGCTTGTTTCTAAAAGAATGTGTGAACTTCTTTTAGATTTATATGATTCAAAGACTGTTTCTTTATATTATGAAAGAATAAAGAAAAAAGAATCATATGGACATCCAGCAATTGCATTTGCAATGCTTATGTATGATTTAAATGTTCCACTTAAGAGAGCAACTTTATATCATATGTATGCGACAATCTCTACTTTAATCCAGAATGCAGTTAGAACAATTCCTCTTGGGCAAAAAGATGGGCAATTAATTTTAAAAGAGTTTTCAGATGATTTTGAAAATCTTTATGAGAAGATAAGTAAACTTACAAAAGATGATTTTGGTGCGAATATCCCAGGGCTTGAAATGGCACAAATTAAACATGAAACACAGATATTTAGATTATTCATGTCATAAATAATATATAGTTTGAAAGGAGTGTCTTGAAAATGAGAAGACCAGTTGTAATAGGAGTAGGTGGACCAGTTGGTGCAGGGAAAACTCTATTAATAGAGAGATTAACAAGAGTTATGGAGGGTGACTACAAGTGTGCAGTTATCACAAATGATATATATACAAAGGAAGATGCTAAGTTTATGGCAGCTAACTCTGTTTTACCAGAAGATAGAATTATAGGTGTAGAAACAGGGGGATGCCCACATACAGCTATAAGAGAAGATGCTTCAATGAATTTTGCGGCAGTTGAAGAACTTAAAAGTAGATTTGATGATTTAGACTTACTATTTGTAGAGAGTGGAGGAGATAATCTTGCTGCTACATTTAGCCCAGATTTAGTTGATTTTTCAATGTATATAATTGACGTTGCACAAGGTGAGAAAATTCCAAGAAAAGCAGGGCAAGGAATGATAAAAAGTGATTTATTTGTTATAAATAAAATTGACCTTGCACCATATGTTGGAGCAGACCTTGAAGTAATGAAAAAAGATACAATGGTATTCAGAAATGAAGAGAGCTTTATATTTACAAACCTTAAAACTGATGAAGGGATTCAAAAAGTTATAGCTTGGGTAAAGAAAAATTGTTTATTAGAAGGGATTGAAAAATAGTATGTTTAATCCTATAAATGAAAAAGATTATGCTGCTAATAGTGAACTAACGATATATTTAAAAAATGGAAGAAGTAAAACAGAAACTGCATATTTCACAGGAATTGCAAAACTTGCAAGAGCATTATACCTTGATACAGATGATGTTCCTTGTTATTATTTAATGCAACTTGGTGGAGGATATGTAGAAAATGAAAAGTTTAGAACTGCTATACATATAAAAGAAGGTGCTAGAGCTATTGTTACAACTCAGGCAGCAACTAAAGTGTATAAATGTTTAAATGGACTTCCATCACAGCAAAGAAATGAAATAGTTGTAGAAGATAATTCAGTTTTAGAATATATCTCAGATAATGTTATCTTATATAAAGATGCAATGTTTAGACAAGATACAACTATAAACTTAAAAAGTACATCAACATTATTCTACACAGAGGGACTAAACTCAGGTTGGTCTCCAGATGGAAAAAGGTTTCAATATTCAAGTGTGCAAATGAAACTTAGAATGTTTGTTGATGGTAAAGCAATGATGCTTGATAATTTAAAATTAGATACGAAGGTTGATGATTTAGAAAGCCTTGGTTTCTTTGAAGGATATTCTAATTATAGTTCACTAATAGTAGTTGATGAAATAGTAAATATGAAGCTTATAGAATTACTTCGAGAAAAAGTTAAAGAATTAAATTTAGATGTTAGAGTTGGAATAACAAAACTTGAATGCAATGGATTTGTACTAAGAGTTTTAGGTAATCTTACACAGGATTTAGAGAAAGTTACTTTTGCTTGTATAAATTATATAAGAAAAGAAAAGTTTGGATCAAATTCTTTAGAACTTGGAAAAAGATAGTTGATAAGTCTAGCAATTTGCTAGGCTTATTATTTTATAAAAAAATATGACGATTTTATTAAAAAATAGCAACAGAATAGATGGAAAATTAGGAAGTTAATAGAAGAAAATTAAGAAAATAGAGAGAATTAAATTTTAAAAGACATAATCTAAATTGTAAAAATGATAAATTAAAGCTAGGAAAACACTAAATTTATTAATAACTAAAAAAAATAACAATATGATATAATGTGAAAATTTAATATAATTACAAAAATAATTAAAAGTGTGAAAAATAATTGAAATATCTCTGAATATGTTGTAAACTTTATAAGTAACTAAAGAAAAGACTTACTTATAATAGAAAAATAGTATATAATATAAGATTTGAAATAAATTGAATATAAAGATGTTATCTTTCTATTATAAAGTGAGAGATACATAAAATTAGATTTGATACATATTTTTTAGTTTAAAGAAATTATATATATTTTTTTTAGATGACGATTGTCATAAGAAAAGATGAATAACAAAGGAGGAAATAAAAATGATGCACGCTATAAATCACGGTGACGTGGCATTTATGATTGTAGCAACAATACTTGTTGCAATTATGACTCCAGGTCTTGCATTCTTTTACGGTGGACTTGTTGAAAAGAAGAACTCATTAACAATGATGTTCCAATCTTTCATATCAGTTGGAATCGTAACAATAATGTGGGTATTTGGAGGATTTAGTTTAGTATTTGGTAAGGACATATGGGGGATTATTGGTAATCCAGCTCAATTCTTCGCATTTAATGGAATGAATTTTTCAGTTAATGCACAGTATGGTTCACATGTACCATTCTTAATGTTCTTTATGTACCAATTAATGTTTGCAATTATTACAGCACCACTAATGACTGGAGCTTTTGCTAACAGAATTAGAATTGGTGGATGGATTAAAGTATTAATACTTTGGACATTATTAGTTTACTTCCCAGTAGCTCACTGGGTATGGGGTGGAGGATTCTTATATAAGCTTGGTTTTGTTGACTATGCTGGGGGAACTGTTATCCATATCACAGCTGGATTTGCTGGACTTGTTGGAGTTTGGTACTTTGGACCAAGAGCCGTTAAGAATAAAAAAGGACCTGGTAACTTAACACTAGTTGCTATAGGTACTGCTTTACTATTATTCGGATGGTTTGGATTTAACTCAGGTGGAGCATTAGCTAGTGGTCAAACTGCTGCTATAGCATTCACAAACACAGGAATAGCTGGAGCAGTTGCTATGGTTGTTTGGATGATAATCGCTTATATCGAGCACAAAAGATTCTCATTCTTAGAAATCTTAACAGGGGCTGTTGCAGGACTTGCAACAATCACACCTGCTGCTGGTTATGTTACACCATTATCAGCAGTTGCAATTGGAGCAATCGCTGCAATCGTATGTTTCTTCTGCGTAGCTTTTGCTAAGAAGATGAAATGGGATGATGCTTTAGATGTTTGGGGAGTTCACGGAATGGGTGGATTAACAGGAACATTCTTAATTGGTATATTCGCTAATGCTGCAGTAAATGGAGTAAAAGCAGGAGTACACCAAATTTTAATACAATTACTAGGAATAGTTATAGTTACTGTTTATACAATAGTTGTTACTTTCATAGTATTTAAAGTATGTGATTTAACAGGATCAATTAGAACAACTAAAGAAGAGCAAGAAATCGGACTTGATAAAGCTTTACTTGGTGAGTTCTCAGAGATGAATGATTAATATAAATTTAGGAAGATATGATTATCATATCTTCCTTTTTTAAAACTTTTGGGAGGGGAAATATGGATTATTTAGATATAGAATATAAAGAGAATTCAGTGGTGTTAAAAGATACTAAGAATTTTGATATAAAGCAAATCTTTGAATCAGGGCAATGTTTTAGATGGGAAAAGCAAAGTGAGTATAGATATATAGGTGTAGCCTTTGGTAAAGTTTTAGATGTAGAACAGATTGGAAAAGATATAATACTTCATAATACAAATGAGCAGGATTTTAAAAATATATGGTTTGATTATTTTGATTTATCTACAGATTATTCAAAGATAAAAGCAGAACTTTCAGATGATGAACTTTTAGGTCAGGCTGTAAAATATGGTGATGGAATAAGAATTTTAAATCAAGAAGCATTTGAAATGGTTATATCATTTATTATATCGGCAAGAAATAGTATTCCTGTTATAAGTAAGACTATTAAGGGGATGTCAGAAAGATGGGGTAATAAATTAATATATAATGGAAAAGATTTTTATGCTTTTCCAACTAAAGATGTATTAGCTAAAGTTACAGAAGCTGAAATGAAAGAAGCTGGTGGTTCATTTAGAAGTAGATATATTATTGATACATCAAGCAAGATAAATGATACAGTTCTTATAAATGAAGGAAAGTTAACTATTGAAAATCAAGAAGAGTTTTTAGAAAAATATGATTTATATAAAATAATAACTTTAGATGATGAACTATGTCACAAGGCACTTCAAAATTATAATGGAGTTGGAGCTAAGGTAGCAGATTGTATAATGTTATTTTCAATGGGGAAAAAATCAGCGTTTCCAGTTGATATTTGGGTTAAGAGAGCAATGATGCATTTTTATGGAGCTAGTGATTTATCACTTCCTAAAATAAGAGTGTTTGGAAGAGAGCGATTTGGTGGGTTATCTGGGATAGCACAACAATATTTATTTTATTATGCTCGAGAGAATGGAATAAAATTATAGGGAATAAAAAATACTGTATTTATATATGGAAGTTAAAAATAAAATTTCTTATATGGATGCAGTATTTTGTTTTTTTAATCAAATGTAGGTTCTTCTAAGTTATGGAATTGATAGTTAAAAAAATAACAATTGAATAATGGGGTGAAAATATTTACGGGGTATAATTTGCCAAAATAATATATAAAACGTTAATAATATATACAAAGTGAAAATAAATACGCGAAAAATGTAAAAAAACATAGGTTTATATTGAAAAAAATTTAACGATATTATAAAATTGAAATATAAGAGAAATGAATAGAAAAGAAATGAAAAAAAGAAGTTTATTTAAGGGGAGTGAAATTAAAATGGTATCGAAGGCGAATATGAAAAAAGGTCTTTTATTTGGTATATTAGTTGGACTAGCTTGGGGGCTAGATGGAGTTTTACTTGGTAAAGTACAAGAGATATTTACAACGAATGCATTTACAAGTACATATGCAGCAATGGGGATTAGTGATAGAAGTGTTGAGTTTGCACCACTTGTAACAGCATTCTTCCATGAGAGTTTTGCATTTGTTTGGATTGCAATATTCTTATTATTTAAGAAACAGTTAAAACATGTATTTTATTTATTATTTAAAACTAAAAAAGGTAAAGCAGCCGCTATTGCAGCACTTGTTGGTTCTCCAATAGGAATGGGAGCATATCTTTTAGGAATTAAATATGCTAGTACACCATATGCAGCTAGTATATCTGTTATATATCCAGGGGTAGGAGCTATCCTTTCATATTTAATACTTAAAGAAAAATTATCAAAAAGAGCTGTTGCAGGTATAGCAATAAGTTTATTTGGTTCAATAATGCTTGGTTTACAGCCAGGAAATGTTCCAGAAACATTCATGATGGGAGTAGTATTCTCATTAGTAGCAGTACTTGGTTGGGCACTTGAGGGAGTTATTGTTGGATTTGCTATGAAGAAGATAAAAGATGAAGATCATATAGAAGCAACACCACAACAGTTCCTTGGTCTTAGATATTTTGTCGCTATGATTTCATACGCAGTATTTATATTACCATCTATCCAAGGTTACAAACTTGCAGGATATGTTGTAAGTTCAGGAATGGTTTATAAGATAGCATTAATAGCTATACTTGGAGCTATAACTTACCTTTCATGGTATAAGGCAGTTGATTTAATTGGAGCAGCAATGGGAACAGCATTAAATAGTACAGCGGCTTTCTGGTCAGTAGTATTTACAGCAATTTTATTTGGAGATTTTGATCCAAACATTGCTATATGGTGTGTTGTTATAGTTGTTGGTGTATTTGTATTTGCAATAGACCCAGCTATGTTTAAAAAGAAAAAAGATAAAAAAGTTACCAATCAATAAATGATTTTAAATATAGTTAGCTTTAGGGCTAACTATATTGTATTATATAAGACTAGATAAAAATTATAAGTGATTGTTGTTAAACTTAGGAGGAATTTGTTATGCTTAAACACGAAGTTTTAGAGAATATGAAAAATATTGTAGATAACTGTATGGGAGAAGAAAAGGCAGCATGTGTTGCAACATGTCCTATGCATACTGATGTTAAGTCTTATGTAAGACTTATAAAAGAAGAAAAAGGTAAAGAGGCTATAAAAGTTATAAGAGAAAAGCTTTTTATACCAGGAATTTTAGGTAGAATTTGTGCACATCCATGTGAGGCAAAGTGTAAGTGGAATGAGGCTAAAAATCCAATTTCTATTGCATCTTTAAAAAGATTCGCAGCTGATAATTTTGATAATGAATCAGATTGGGATATGAGTATTAAAGAGAGCAATGGTAAATCAGTAGCAATAATAGGAGCTGGACCATCAGGACTTCAAGCAGCCCTTGATTTAAGAAAAGAAGGATGCGAAGTTACGGTATTTGAAAAACTTCCAGTTAGAGGTGGAATGATGGCTGTTGGGATTCCAGCATACAGACTTCCAAGAGAGATTATTGAGAAGGAAGTAAATTATCTAGATAAACTTGGTGTTAAGTTTGAAATGAACTTTGAGGTTGGTAAAGATAGAGAGTTTAGTGATATAGTAAATAGCTTTGATAGTACTATTGTTGCAGTTGGAAAACATCAAGGAAGAGTTGATAGAAGCCTTGAGAATTTTGATGCTAAAGGAATATTTAGTGCACAAGGATTCTTAAAAGAAGCTTCATTAACAGGAAAAGTTATAGAGTCAGGAAAGAAAGTTCTTGTAGTTGGTGGTGGAGATGTAGCAATGGATTGCTCAAGAACTGCTAGAAGACTTACAGAAACTAAAGAAGTAAATTCTATATGTCTTGAAGATAGTTTTAACACAATGGCATCATCAGACCATGAAATACAGGGAGCTAAAGCAGAGGGGATATTCTTTAATCATGCAAAGGCTATTAAAACTATAAAAGTTGATGAAAATGGAAGAGTTTCTTCTGTTATATTAAAAAGATGTTTATCAATGTTTGATGCACAGGGGAGATTTGCACCAAGCTTTGATGATAGTGAAATAAAAGAAATAGAAGTTGATACAATTATATTTGCTATAGGACAAGGTGTTGAAGGAGTATTTGCTAAAGATATTTTAGTTCAAAGACCAAATTCAACATTTGAGTGTGATAAGCAAACACTGCAATCAAGTTCTAATGAAAAAGTATTTATCTGTGGAGATGCATCTGGTGAATCTGTAATAGTTATACAAGCTATGGCTACAGGAAGAAGAGCTGCACAGTCTGTTATAAGATTATTAAATAAGGAAAGTCTAACAGAAGGAAGAGAAATTTCTGATACTTGGACATTTGAAACAAAGCTTAAAAGAGAAGTTGATTGGAGTAAATCAACAGAAACAAGAGAAGATATGCAGGAACTTTTAGTAGAAGAAAGAGTTAAATCTTTTGATGAGGTTGCTAAAGGGTATACATTTGAAGAAGCTAAAAAAGAATCAGATAGATGTAAGCAATGTCAGTGTAAAGTTTGTATGAGTGAATGTATCATGCTTAATGAATATACAGAGTGTCCAAAGACTTTATTTAAAGAATATTTAGATAAAGGAATTGAGAACATGGATAAGATGATAGCTTATTCTTGTAATGAGTGTAATCAATGTACAATAGCATGTCCTAAAAGCTTAGATTTAAAATCAAACTTTAGATTTGTTAAAGAAAATTTATCAATAGAGAATAAAGGGTTAGTTCCTTTAGAAGAATTAAAACCAAGTGATGCAATTCAAGAAAAAGAGTGTGATGAAGAGTATTGCACAACTGTTGAAGCTAAAACTAAAGAGGAGAGAGTAGAGATGGAGAATAATATTCCAAAGAAGAAAACTAAATATGTATTTGTTCCAGGATGTACAATTCCAGCTTACACACCTGAAGGGGTAGAAAATACATTGAAACATTTAAGAGATTCTCTTGGTGCTGAAAATGTTGGTGCTATGCTTCAATGTTGTGGAAAAGTTACTTATCTTATAGGTGAGAATGAAAGATATGAAGTTAGAAATAAAAAAGCTAATGATATTTTAGATGATATGGGAGCAGAAGTTATTATAACAGTTTGCCCATCATGTTATTCAGATTTTAGTAAGACAGCAAAAGGTAAGAGAGTTATATCATATTGGGATTTAATGAAGAATCTTATAGG
>NZ_CAMQRY010000016.1 GCF_947036855.1 uncultured Clostridium sp. | reverse complement strand
TCACCACCCATTTTATGTTTTTCAATAAGTAGAACTTTAGCACCAAGTCCAGTAGCACCAGAGGCTAAAGTAAGTCCTGCACTTCCAGCTCCGATAACTATAAAATCAAAATTATACTTCATAATAAATACACATCCTTTTTATAAAATTTAGACAATTTAAGTGATGGGGTGAGAAAATTATATGCGTAGATTAAAACAGTTTATATTATTAGTTTTAGCAATAACAATAATATTATTATTTTTATTAATGTACCAATACAATGTGAATATAAAAAGTATTTTTACTGGTGAACAGATAAAAATATATATTTTATCATTTGGTATTATAGGACCATTAATAGTTATTTTAATTTGTATAATAGCAGAAATAACAACGATTATTCCAAGTTTTTTAGTTGTTTTTGCAGCAACAGCTATTTATGGATGGGAGATATCGGCTTTAATAACTTGGATAGGTTATACAATTGGAGCTGGTGTTGGGTTTATGATTGCTAAATTTTTAGGAAGAGAGTTTGTTGAAAAGTTAGAAGGTAAAGGAAAACTTAGTAAACTAGATAAGTTTTTAGGTAATGAAGGATTTAAAACTATATTTATAGCTAGATTACTTCCATTTATTCCTTTTAACTTGACGAGTTATTTAGCAGGATTAAGTTCAATTAGTTTTAAAAGTTTTATTCTAGGTACTGCAATTGGTCAAATTCCAGGAACTATAGCATTTGCAGTACTTGGTGAATTTTTCATTGGAGATATAAAATATGCATTTTTGGGAATAACTATATTTATATCTTTGATACTTATTTCAATGATGTTTAAAAAGAAATTTTATAAATAGTTAGGAGATGTACTTATGTTAGATACTAATGGAAGAAAACTTGCAGATTTTTCTATAAATACAGTAGCTAAAGGTTGTATAAAAATAAGGCTTACAGCCAATAATGTTACTTTTATAGCTCTTATAATAGGAGTTATATCAAGTATTTTAATTTATTTTGGATATAATATAATAGCAGTTATAGTTCTTTGGAGTTCTGGGCTTTTAGATTCAGTTGATGGAGCTATTGCAAGACTTACTAAGACTAGTAGTTTGTTTGGAACACTTATGGATATAACATTTGATAGAATTGTTGAAATATCTATAATTATTAGTTTAGCACTGTTACATAGGGAAAGTTTATTTAGTTTAATGTTACTTGCGTGTTCTATAATTATATCTATGACTATATTTTTAACAGTTGGGGCATTATCTGAAAATAATGGTAAGAAAACTTTCAGATATCAGGCTGGACTTATAGAGAGAACAGAAGCATTTATTTTCTTTTCTCTTATGATTTTATTGCCAACATACTTAACAGTTATTACAATAACTTTTGCCGTACTTATTTTTATAACAGCAATTCAAAGATTTTATGAGGCTTCTAAAATATTGTAATATTAGTGATAATTGAATAATAAATAGTAAATAATTTATTATGATGAAAAATAATTTCATTATAGTAGATTATTTTTTTAGAATTAAATTTATGAAATATGGCAAATAATAATAGTAATGATTATTTAGGGAGGTATTTTATGAATTTAGTAGATAGATTTCCAGAAAAGTTACCACCACAACATCAAGATGTTCATCCAGGGATAGAGGAGAATATGAATCCATTACCTATTTTTGAAATGGAAGGATATGATTATTCTTGTGGAAGGCTTAAAGATAAAGTTGCAATAATTACAGGTGGAGATAGTGGAATTGGTAGAGCAGTTGCGATTGCATATGCAAGAGAGGGTGCAAAGATTGTTATATCATATTTAAATGAAGATATTGATGCAAAGAAAACTGAGAGAATAATAAAAGAAAAAGGAGCAGAGTGTCTTTTGATTAAAGGTGATATTTCAGAGGAAGACGTTTGTAGGAATATTGTTTTTGAGTGTGTTAAAAAATTTGGAACTGTTGATATTTTAATTAATAATGCAGCAGTACAATATCCAAAAGATAATATATTTGAGATTGATGCACAGCAACTTGAGTACACTTTTAAGGTTAATGTTTTCTCAGCTTTTTATTTATCAAAAGCTGTTATACCATATATGAAGCTTGGTTCTTCAATTATAAATACTACATCTATTGTTGCATATAGAGGACATGAAACCCTTCTTGATTATTCTGCTACAAAAGGAGCACTTACTACTTTTACAAGGTCACTTGCTATGAATTTAGCAAGTAAAGGGATAAGGGTAAATGCAGTAGCACCAGGACCAGTTTGGACACCACTTATAGTTTCATCATTTAGTGCGGAGCAGGTTTCAAAATTTTCAGAAAATAGAGAGTTTTTTAGAGTAGCACAACCAGTAGAACTTGCAGAAAGTTTTGTTTTTCTTGCAAGTCAAGCATCATCATATACAACTGGTACAACTATACATATTGATGGTGGCAAAATTGTTAATTCGTAATTTAGTATATTTAGAAAAATAAAATGCGTAGCAAATTTTGCTGCGCATTTTATTTTAAATATTAAGTATAAATTTTTCCACTGCTTTTGCAACTCCGTTATTATCATTAGTATCTGTAATATATTTAGATACTTCTTTAATTTTATCAACGGCATTTCCCATAGCAATTCCAAGTCCAGCTTGTTCAATCATAGGGAAGTCATTCATTGCATCTCCAATTGTTATAACCTCTTCATTTTTAATTCCAAGATACTCAGCAAGTTTACTAACCCCTACAAATTTATTAGACTCTTTATTAAAGAACTCTAAGAAGTAAGGTGTACTTTTAGCTATGCTAAATATATCATAAACTTCTTTAGGTAAATGCTTCATCCCAGCATCTAATATAGAAGGCTCGTCTATCATCATAACTTTAACAATTATTTCATCATCAGGCACAGTATCAAAATCAACAATGCTTATATCAATACCATTAAGTTCTGCTTCAACATATGTATATTTACTATGTTTTGGAGTTATAAGACCTCTTTTTTCAGAGAAAGCATGTATATTAAGATTTAGTTCCTTACTTATTCCATAAAGATATTTAAGTTCTTTACCTGTTAGAGTAGTATTAGAAATTATTTCTTTAGATTTAGTTTTTTGAACTAAACATCCATTGTAACTTAAAACATAGTCATCATTAGAATTTAGTTCTAATTCGTTAACAAAACTCATAATTCCTTCTGTTGGTCTACCAGATGCTAAAACTATATAAACCCCTTTTTTTCTAGCTGCTATAAGTGCATCTTTAGTTTCTTTAGTTAATTCTTTCTTACTATTTAAAAGTGTTCCATCCATATCGATTGCTATTAATTTATACATATTATTAAACCCCCAAGTTTTATATTCTATAGTAATAGCTTATATCAATAAAAATTTTATATCAAGTAACTAAATGGTAAGCTATGCATTAAAAATAAAATTTGAGGTCAGAGTTTAATTTTATTACTAACTATAAGAAATAAATTTGTTGTATAATAAATATTAATTAAAAGAGATTAAGAAAAGGGGCAAGAAAGATATGGCAGTAAGTATAAAAGATGCGAAAAGAATAGTTGTAAAGGTTGGGACATCTAGCCTTACACATAAAAATGGTAATATAAATCTTGGGAGAATTGAGAGATTTGCAAGAGTTTTATCAGACCTTCAAAATATGGGGAAAGAAATAGTTTTAGTTTCATCAGGAGCAATTGGTGTTGGATGTAGCAGAATGGGACTTAAAGAAAGACCAAGTACAACAAAGGGAAAACAGGCGGCAGCTGCTGTTGGGCAATGTCATCTTATGAATATATATAGTAAGTTTTTTGCAGAGTATGGGCATGTTGTAGCACAAGTTCTTTTAACTAGAGTAGTTATTGATGATAAGAGAATGAGAGAGAATGTATGTAATACATTTGATACATTACTTGAGCAAGGGATTATACCTATAGTTAATGAGAATGATGCAATTTCAGTTGATGAGATAGAGAATTTATGTAATTTTGGAGATAATGATAATTTATCAGCTATTGTTTCGATTCTAACAAAGGCTGACCTTTTAGTTATTTTATCTGATATAGATGGATTCTATAATGGTGATCCAAGAAAAGATAAAAATGCAAAACTTATTACAGAGATTTTAGAAATTACTGATGAAGTTAGAGGATGTGCAGGAGATGCAGGTACAAGTTTTGGAACTGGTGGAATGAGAACAAAAATTTCAGCAGCAGAGAAAGTTGTAGCTAAGGGAATTAGTATGGTTCTTGCAAATGGAGAAAATCCAAGTATTTTAACTGAACTTTTAGTAGAAGATAAGAAAATAGGTACATTATTTGTTGGTAGAAAGGAGATTTAATATGAGTGAATTAATACGTAAGGGAAAATTAGCAAAAGAAGCAGCGTATGAACTAGGAATTACATCAACAGTTAAAAAAAATGAGGCACTGCTTAATATAGCAGATAAGCTTGTTCAAAGATGTGATGAAATTTTAGTTGAAAATAAGAAAGATACTGATATTGCAAAAGAAAAAGGGATAAAAGAATCTTTGCTTGATAGACTTCTTTTAACAGAAGATAGAGTTAAAGCTATGGCAGATGGAGTTAGAGATATTGTAAAACTTGAAGATCCAATTGGGGAAGTTACTTCAATGAAAAAAATGATGAATGAACTTAAAATTGGAGTTCAGAGAGTTCCACTTGGGGTTGTGGGAATTATATATGAATCAAGACCTAATGTTACAGCAGATGCAGCAGCTTTATGTTTAAAAACAGGAAATGCAGCACTTTTAAGAGGTGGAAAAGAAGCTATAAATTCTAATCTTAAAATAGTTGAGATTATAAAAGATGCAGTCAGTGAAGTTGGTTTATTAGAAGGAACAGTTCAAATCCTTGAAGATACATCAAGAGAAACTGCTAGTGAATTTATGAAGCTTAATGACTATTTAGATGTTTTAATCCCAAGAGGTGGAGCAGGTCTTATAAAGGCAGTAGTTCAAAATGCAACAGTTCCAGTGATTGAAACAGGGACTGGAAATTGTCATATTTATATAGATTCAGAATGTGATATACAGATGGGAAGAGATATAATAATCAATGCTAAAACATCAAGACCAGGAGTTTGTAATGCAGCAGAGTCAATGCTTGTCCATAAAGATATAGCAGAAGAGTTCTTACCACTTGCATTAAAAGAGCTTATGGAAAAAGGGGTTGAGATAAGAGGTTGTGAGAGAACTAAACAAATAGTTTCTAATATAACTCTTGCAAAAGATGAAGACTTTGGTACAGAGTTTTTAGATTTTATACTTTCAGTAAAAGTTGTGGATACTTTAGATGAAGCAATTAAGCATATAAATAAATATGGTACAGGACATTCAGAAGCAATAATAACAACGAATTACTTTAATTCTGAAAAGTTCCTACAAAGAGTTGATGCAGCAGCAGTTTATGTTAATGCTTCAACAAGATTTACAGATGGTTCAGAGTTTGGATTTGGTGCAGAGATAGGAATAAGCACACAAAAGCTTCATGCTAGAGGACCTATGGGACTTAAAGAACTTACAACAAGTAAGTATATAATCTATGGGAATGGACAAATAAGATAGTTTTAAATAGTAAAATCTCCATGTATTCAAATAATACATGGAGATTTTTTAGATTAAATATATAGTTAATATATTAGAAAGCTTCTTTAAGAATTTCTCTACTTACAGATGGAGTTAAATCTCCAGTTTCTGATAGAGTAACCATTCCATGATTTTCAAGAGCTTTAACAATATCCTCTATTTGTTCTTCTTTAATATTATAATCAGATAGTCTAGTTTTTACTCCAAGACTTTCAAAGAAGTTTCTAGTTTTTGATATTGCAAGGATAGATCTCTCTTCATCAGTTCCTTCTGTTATATTCCAAACTCTTTCTGCAAATTGAGCAAGTTTAGCTTTTTTCTTTTCAAGTCTAACAGTCCAGATAGCTGGTTGAAGAATTGCAAGAGTTTTAGCATGGTCGATTGCAAACATAGCTGTAAGTTCATGACCTATCATATGACAACTCCAATCTTGAGGAACACCTGAACCGATTAGTCCATTAAGTCCCATTGTTGCACACCAAACTAGGTTAGCTCTCATATCATAGTTAGTTTTATTAGCTAAAGTCTTAGGTCCAACTTCTATTAATGTTTGAAGTATACCTTCAGCAGTTCTATCTTGGAATCTTCCTTCAGCAGGGTAAGTTACATATTGCTCACATACGTGAATAAATGTATCAATAATACCATTTGCAACCTGAGTATCAGGAAGTGACATTGTAAGCTCTGGGTCAACAAATGAGAATTTTGGGAATACTAATAAGTTTCTGAATGAAAGTTTAGCATCCTCAACACAAACCACTCCACCACAGTTCATTTCTGAACCAGTAGCTGGAAGAGTACAAACAGTTCCAAGTGTTATTGCTTCAGTTATATCAAGGTTATATTTATTTTTGCTTACTAATATATCCTTAGCATCACCTGTGTAGGCATTAGCAAGTGCTATAAATTTAGTTCCGTCCATAACAGAACCACCACCAACAGCTAAAAGAAAATCAATTTTTTCATTTTTAACTATTTCAACGGCTTTCATTAAAGTATTATACTGTGGATTTGGCTCAATTCCACCAAATTCAAAAACAGTCCTATTTTTAAGTCCAGCTAAAACTTTATCTAAAGTACCAAACTTTTTAACAGAACCACCACCGTAAGTTACAAGTACTCTAGCATCTGCTGGTACAAGCTTATCAAGGTCGGCAAGTCTATCCTTTCCAAATACTATATGTGTTGGGTTATAAAAATCAAAATTATTCATAAAATAATCCTCCTAAAATTTTCGATTACTGATTTTGCAAAATTATATTGCGTCAAATTATATTTTAAGTATATACTCTATTAGTGTGCTTTATATGTAGAAAAATATTAAAATTTAATAACAAAAAAAATAATATTTTATAAAAAGGTTATAAATATGATTAAAATACTAGGAATTAAAGTGGAAAAACATGATAATTAATAATTAAATGATTAATATAATATTAAAATATTAAAAAAAATCAAATTATTAGATGAAAATAATTTTCAATTGGGAGTTGACAAATTATTAGATAAGAATTATTATTAATACATAAGGTTGCTACAACAAATTGCAATCACACAGAAAAGAAATTTAGAATTTAAAATATATAGATAAAATTTTAGGAGGTAATGATTATGTCATTAATAAACAAAGAGGTTTCAGAATTTAAAGTAGATGCTTACCAAGGTGGGAATTTCACACAGGTATCATTAGAAGATATGAAAGGTCACTGGTCAGCAGTAGTATTCTACCCATGTGATTTTACATTTGTATGTCCTACAGAGTTAGAGGATTTACAAGATAACTATGCTAAATTCCAAGAAGTTGGATGTGAAGTTTACTCAGTATCAACAGATACACACTTCGTACACAAAGCTTGGGCTGATGCTTCAGAAACTATAGGAAAAATTAAATATCCAATGTTAGCAGATCCAGCTTTCGTATTATCAAGAGATTTTGATGTACTTATAGAAGAAGAGGGTGCAGCTTTAAGAGGAACATTTATAGTATCACCAGAAGGAAGAATCGCTGCTTATGAAGTAAATGATTTAGGTGTTGGTAGAGATGCTTCAGAATTATTAAGAAAAGTACAAGCTTGTCAATTCGTTGCAGAGCACGGAGATCAAGTGTGTCCAGCTAAATGGAAACCAGGACAAGATACATTAGTACCAAGTTTAGATTTAGTAGGTAAACTATAATATAAAAAATTAGGATGCTGTCAATGGCAGCATCCTTTTTAATTAAAAATGTATTGAGAAATATTATCAAACAATTTAATAATTTGAAATGTTTGATAATATTTTTGAATTTGAAGTTAAACATAAGAGGAGGAATTAATTATGGAAAAGATTTATGATTTAGTTATTATTGGTGGTGGACCAGCAGCATTATCAGCTGGGGTTTATGCAGGAAGAGCTAAAATGAGTACACTTATTTTAGAAAAAGAAAGATTTGGTGGACAAGTTACTACAACAGCAGAAATAGTAAACTATCCTGGAATAAGAGAAACAACAGGGCCAGCTTTAATGGAAGATATGAGATTACATGCTGAAGATTTTGGTGCTGAGTTTAAAGTTGCTGAGGTTTTAGAAGTAAACTTAGAAGGTGATGTTAAAAGTTTAAAAACTTCTGTTGGAGAAATTAAAGCTAGATCAGTAATTATTGCAACAGGAGCTTCTCCAAGAAAACTTGGATTTAAAGGTGAGAAAGAGTTTACAGGAAGAGGAGTTGCATACTGCGCTACTTGTGATGGACAATTCTTTGAAGGTCTTGAAGTATTTGTTGTTGGAGCTGGATTCGCTGCCGCAGAGGAAGCAATGTTCCTAACTAAGTATGCTAGAAAAGTTACAATTATAGCTAGAGAGCCAGAATTTACTTGTGCTAAATCAATAGCAGATAAAGTTTTTGAACATCCAAAAGTTGAAGTTAGATTTAACACAGAAGTTCTTGAAATAGATGGAGCTGAAATGGTTGATAGAGCTAAGTTTAAGAATAATGTTACTGGTGAAGTAACAGAACATTTTGCAGATAAAAAAGATGGAAGTTTTGGTGTATTTATATTTGTAGGATATGCTCCAGCTACTGAATTATTCAATGGTAAGATTGAACTTGATAGAGGGTATGTTATTACAGATAATGATATGAAAACTAATGTTCGTGGAGTTTATGCTGCAGGAGATTTAAGAATTAAGAACTTAAGACAAATCATAACAGCAGTTGCAGATGGAGCTATTGCAGCAACAGATGCAGAAAAGTATGTTATGGAAGAGAAACATAGACTTGGAATTAAAGAAGAAGAAAAAGTTGCTATAAAGAGAGAAGTTAAAAAAGAAGAGCCTAAAGCACAAGTTTCATCAGGAAATGGAAGAAGTGCACTTTTAAATGATGCTTTAAGAGGTCAAATAAAAGGTGTTCTTGATAGAATGGAAAAAGAAGTAACTCTTGTTTCAATAGTTGATGAAAGTGATTCAAAATCAATAGAACTTAGAGATTTAGTTTTAGATATAGCTGATTTAGGTGATAAACTTAATGCAGAAATCTATAAAAAAGGTGAAAAACCAGAACTTGAATTAAAAATTCATGCTAATAAGTTCCCAATTGTTTCATTCTTAGACTTTGAAGGAAATTATAGTGGAGTTAAATTCCATGGAGTTCCTGGTGGTCATGAACTGAACTCATTCTTACTTGCTATATACAATTTAGCAGGTCCAGGTCAAGCTGTTGCAGAAGAGACTATGAATGAGGTTAAAGCTTTAGATAAAAAAGTAAATGTTAAGGTAGCTGTTTCACTTGCTTGTCATGTATGCCCAGAGGTTGTTGTTGGAGCACAGAGAATTGCTATAGAAAATGAAAATATAGAAGTTGAAATGTTAGATATATCTTTATTTAAAGATATTAAAGATAAATTTAAAGTTATGAGTGTACCTGCTATCATTGTAAATGATGATAAAATATACTTTGGTGCAAAGAAAATTGAAGAAATTGTTAAATTGCTTAAATAGGATTTAAAAACCTTATTAAATAAAATTACTAAAGAAGATGATTATCCGAGTGATAATCATTTTTTTTATGGTTAAATTTGAAATAGTATAATAGAATGGAATTAATTGTATTTTAATGAAGGGGAAATAGAAAAATTTATATTAAATAGTTAATGTGAGATAAATAAGACATAAATTAGAATTATAATAGAAACTAGATAAAATTATAATTATGAGAAGGAGATTTGTTATGTATAAATTAGTAGCGATTGATATGGATGGTACATTACTTAATAGTGATAAGAAAGTTTCAGAAAGAAGTAGACAAGCTATAGAAAAAGCAGTTGAAATGGGTGCTATGGTTGTAATTTCAACAGGTAGAGGATTTACAGGGATAGAAAATCATTTAAATGATTTAGGACTTAACAAAGATGGACAGTATGCTTTAACTATGAATGGAGGAGCAGCTTATAATTGCTTTACAAGAGAGCCATTAACTCAAATAGGTTTAAAGGGACAAGACTTACATAAAGTATATGAGCTTAGTAAAGCACTCGGTGTTAAGATTCAAGCATATACATTAGATAAATGTTTAGCTGAGGCAGAGAGTGAATATACAGCTTTTGAAAGGGAACATATTGGTACTGAAATAAATATTATAGATTTTTGTAAGGATATTAAAAAAGATGATGATATAATGAAAGTACTTCTTATGGAAGAGCCTAGCATTTTAGATGAAAAGATAAAACTTATACCAAAAGAGATAATGGAAGAGTATAATGTTGTAAAAAGTCTTCCAATGTGTCTTGAAATATTGAATAAATCTTGTAATAAAGGTATAGGATTAAAAGAGCTGATAGAAAAATTAGGTATTTCTAGTGATGAAGTTATAGCTATTGGAGATGAAGGTAATGATTATGAAATGATTGAGTTTGCAGGTCTTGGTGTTGCAATGGGTAATGCCAATCCTAGGATTAAAGAAATTTCAAATTATATAACAGATACAAATGATAATGATGGAGTGGCAAAAGTCATAGAAAAATTTATTTTAAATAAATAATTAGAGTATAAAGGAGATTTGGGATGGGATTACAGGTCAAGGGACTTACTAAAAAGTTTAAAGATTTTATAGCTGTTGATGAGATTACTTTTAATGTTGAAGATGGTGAAATTCTTGGGTTACTTGGGGAAAATGGTGCAGGAAAAACAACAACGTTAAGAATGATAGCTACAATGCTTAAAACTTCTGCGGGGACGGCTATTGTTGATGGATTTGATGTAAATAAGAATCCAACTGAAGTTAGAAAAAGTATAGGAATTCTTTTCGGGGGAGAAGTTGGAATATATGATAGACTTTCTGCTAGAGAAAACATAACTTATTTTGGACAACTTTCAGGAATGACTAAGAAAGAAATTAATGAAAATATGGAAAAGCTTATCGTAGATTTTGAAATGCAGGAGTACATTGATAAAAGAGCAGGAAAGTTTTCAAGAGGGATGAAACAAAAAGTTTCGATAGCTAGAAGTATAATTCATAATCCAAAGGTCATGTTATTTGATGAGCCAAGTACAGGGCTTGATGTATCAGCTACAAGAGCAGTTCAACAATTTATTTTAAATTGTAAAAAAGAGAATAAAGCAGTTATTTTATCAAGTCATAGTATGTATGAAGTTGAGAGACTTTGTGATAAAGTTGCTATTATTAATAAAGGAAAAATTATTGATATAGGAACAATTCAGGAGCTTAAAGATAAGTATAATGAACAAGATTTAGAAGAGTTATTTATTATGCTAATTGGCGGAGGTAACTCTAATGAATAATATGACATGGATAGTTTTTAAAAAAGAGATAGTAGATTTATTTAGAGATAGAAAGGCATTTTTAGGTGCTGTAATTCTTCCAATATTTTTACTGCCAGTAATGATGTTTATTCTTGGTGGTTCTGCTGCTGCTAGTAGTAATAGTGTAAAGGATGGACTTAGAGTTTCAATTGTTGGTGAAGCTAATTCAAGTCTTGGACAACTTTTATCAAAAGACCCTAATGTTCAAATTATAAAAACAGATAAACCAGAGGAAGCACTACAAAATGAAGAAATATATCTTTATTTAGATATTCCACAAAATTTTGATAAAACAATTAATAGTAAAGAAGGAACTGCTAATGTGAAAATTTACTATGATAACACAAGTCAAAAATCTCAAATTGCTATGGCAACTATTGAGGGAATAATAAATCAGTATAATGAAGCAGAAGTTGGAGGAAGACTTAAAGCACTTGGAGTAAGTGAAAGTCTTTTAACACCTGTTAATGTTGATAGTATTGGAGTTGGAGTTAAAAGTGAAACAGAGGCACATGCTCTTCAACTTATAGCAATGCTTTTACCTATGTTTGTTCTAGTTTATGCAGCTCAAGGTGGAATGGCAGCAGCAACAGATTTAGCCGCTGGGGAAAAAGAGAGAGGTTCACTTGAACCACTTTTAAGTACAAGAGCTAGTAGAGCATCAATTCTTATGGGGAAACTTTTAGCTATAACTGTAATGGGAATATTATCGACCATATCAGGATTTATAGGTCTTATGGTTTCAATGATTGTGCCGAACAGTTTGCTTATGACAGAAGGTGGAATAGTATTACAACCAAAAGCTATAATTGTAATAGCTGTACTTGCAATACTAATTACTTTAAGTTTTAGTGCATTACAACTTGCTATAAGTGTTTATGCTAAGTCATTCAAGGAAGCACAAACTTATCTTGGATTCTTAACATTTGCACCAATGATAATTTCATATGGAACTATGTATCTTGATGCTAGTGGAATGGGCGTATTACTTTATAACATTCCAATATTAAATGCAGTTCTTGTTATGAAAGAAGCTATATTTGGAATATATGACCCAGTACATCTAATTCTTACATTTATTTGGTCTATAGTTTATATAGTACTTGCTTTAGTTTTAGCCAAGTATATGTTTAATAGAGAAGAAGCTTTATTTAGAAGCTAATATATTTTAAGAGGTGTGTAAAAGCATCTCTTTTTTTAGCTTGTAAAAGTTTTTATGATTTACAAAATATTTAAGTTTTTGATATAGCTGTGGATAACTTTTAAAAAAGATATCCACAGCTTTAGTTATTTAAGAAAGAATTAAGAATTCCTTTATAATATATTAAGTAATAATTTATATAATGGATTAAAGGATAAAAAAATGGGGGAATAGATATGATTTTTGCCAGTGGATTATTTTTAATTATAGGTCTTTTAGTACATGCTTTTAAAAAATATTCTTTGATTTCAGGCTATAATATGATGAGTGAGAGTGAAAAAGAGAATATAGATATAGTAAGTGTTTCGAAAATTATGGGATATTCTATGTATTTTTTAGCGGTAGTATTTTTTCTTACTTCATTTTTAGCCAAGAAGTATCCGAATGTAGAAATGATAGCAGTGGTAGTACTTTTTATAACAATAGTTCTTATGATTGCTAAATTACAGAAATATGATAAAAGAGAAGATAAAAGTGAAAGTAAGGTAAAGTGGTTTATATTAGCTATTCCAATGATTATAATAGCTATAACATTAAGTGTTGTTACTGCTAATACAAAAATAGAAGTTGGTGATAGTGGTATAAATATTGCAACTGCTAATATAGAGTATAGTGAAATTACAGAAGTGAATTTAATTGATGAAGTACCTACTTCAAGAAAAATTATAGGTGGTGGAATTGGTACAAAGAGAAAAGGTACTTATGATGTTGAGGGATATGGTAGGTGTCAGCTTTATACAGATATAAAATATGGTACAACAGTTGTTTTAAAAACTAAAGAGAAAATATTTATATTTAATTTAAAAAATGAGGAAGAAACAAAAACAATTTATGAAAGCTTAATTAAAAAAATAGGTGAAAAAAATTAGATTAATTAAATTAAGAGGAAGCATTGTTTATAAAACAACGCTTCCTCTTTACAAGACTTTTTACAGAAATTATGATAAAATTTTATTAATGATAAGAGTTTATTTAAGGAAATTTGAAAATATTTAAGGGATAAAAAACAAAGGAGAAATATAATAATGAGTATTATTATTACGGATTTACAAAGCTATGAAGAGCATAAAAAAAATAGAAAAGTTCCTGAGAAAAAAGGATACTTAGTATTTAAAGAGCATAATTATTATTTTTCTACTAAGCCGATTACTAAGGAAGTTTTTAGGTTTACAGATGATGAACTAAAAGAGGTTTATGATGATAAAACAAATAAATCTAGTTTTATTCAGTCCACTAAAGAATTATTAATATATGATTTTAGCAAGGGAAAACTTTCAAGTCCAAAGAAAGATTTTGAAAAGAATAAAGCTATTCCTTGTGTACTTTTAACTAATAAATATGAGGAAGAAAAAAAGAGGCAGGTAGGACTAAGTTCAACATTTGCTTTTATAAAAATTCTTATAACGCTTATTATATTATATTTTTTAAGTTTATTTCCTAGTGGAGGATTTACTAAATTAGGTATATCTATGATAACAGGGCTAAGTGGTTTGATTTTTTTTGTTAGTATTTTTATACTTATTATTACAGGCATATTAGTATTTTATTTTAAATATATGGATAAGCTATTGATAAAAAAAATTATATCTGTGTTTGAATAAAAATTACTTTAAAAATGAATAAATTAAGAACTAGCTAAGCTTGTGTTTAGCTAGTTTTTTTGCAGTTTAATCTTAAAAATGAAGTAAAGTACTAATAATGACTTGAAAAAATGAATTTCCTTGTTAAGTTTGTGTAGAATAATGTCAAAAAAAGCTTAAATATAAATTCTTTTAATAGTAGATTAGTGTGTAAATAATGTATAATTAAATAAATGAGTAATATAAGTATCTATTATGATACAACGAAATGGTGATGAAATTTTAATATAAATGGAGGTATTTCCATGTCAAAAAAAATTGATAATGTGTTAAGAGCTGTTAGAGATATTGAAGTTAAAAATGGTCAAGCTGTAACAGCTGGTGATGTAAGTGAACATATGAATCTTGATAGAGCTAATGTTAGTAGATATTTGAATATGTTATATAAAGAAGAAAAACTTGATAAATTAGATGGAAGACCTGTTAGATATAGTGTAGGGGAAAGAGAATCTGAAATAAATAAAAGTAGTGAGGTTGAATGTTTAAAGTCTTGTAATGAGGTTGAAAGTGTTGAGTGTGGGAATAGTCTTGATGTATTAATTGGTGCAGAGAGTTCACTACAAGTGGCTATACAACAAGCTAAGGCAGCAATTTTATATCCACCTAATGGATTACATACAATAATTCTTGGAGAAACAGGTGTTGGTAAATCTATGTTTGCAGAGGCAATGTATGGATTTGCTAAAGAAACTAATATTTTAAAAGAAAAAGCACCGTTTATAAGATTTAACTGTGCAGATTATGCAGATAATCCACAACTTGTTATGGCTCAAATTTTTGGAGTGAAAAAAGGGGCGTTTACAGGTGCAGATAAGGATAAAGATGGACTTTTAAAAAAAGCTGATGGTGGAATTTTATTTTTAGATGAAATTCATAGATTATCTCCACAAGGACAAGAAATGCTATTTACATTTATAGATAAAGGAGTTTTTAGACCTCTTGGTGAAACTGAAACTCAAATTAGTGTTAAGCTTCAGATTATAGCAGCTACAACTGAAGACCCTAAATCGTATCTTCTACAAACTTTTACAAGAAGAATACCAATGACTATAATTCTTCCGCCTCTTAGAGAAAGAAGTCTTAGTGAGAGATATGATTTATTAGATGCATTTATAAAAGAGGAGTCTGCAAGACTTAGTGAAGGAGTTTATTTTAATAGAAATGCACTAGCTTCATTTTTATTATATGATTGCAATAATAATATAGGGCAACTTAAAAGTGATATACAGTTATCTTGTGCAAAAGCATTTTTAAATTTTAAAAGTGGTAGGAAAAATATTATTTTAGTTGAGCAGTCAGATCTTCAAAATTCGGTTAAGAGAGGAATAATGAGGCTTCAAGACAGAAGAGGTGAAATTGATAAATTATTTAAGCATATAGGAGATATTATTTGTTTTTCAAATGATGAAGTATGTGGAATATATAATGATAAGAACATAGACACTAATATAGGAAGTGAAAATTCAGAACAATTTTATTCAATGATAGAAAATAAGCTTAAAGTACTTAAAAATCAGGGGCTTAATAACAATGAAATTGATGATATTTTAAATATTGATATAGAAGGTTATTTTAGAAAGTATATAAATAATCTACATGGAAGTTTTAGAAAAGATGAAATTTCTAAGATTGTTGATGAAAAAGTAGTAGATGTTGTAGAAGAATCTTTAAACTTTGCAGAAAAAGAACTTGGAAGAGCATTTGATGAAAAAGTTTATTTTGGACTGGCACTACATCTTCAAGGCAGTATTGAAAGAATTATAAATGGAAATGAGATTTATCACCCAAAACTTAATAAGGTTAGAACTGAGTATAGTAAAGAATTTATGGTAGCAATGAAGATTGCTAAAATGATAGAGGATAAATTCAATATTGTAATATCTCTAGATGAGATTGGATATATTACAATGTTTTTAGCTACTGATACAGACAAATCAGAAAAGGAAAATGATGATAAAGTAGGAGTTCTTGTAATCATGCATGGAAGAGCTACTGCTACAAGTATGGTTGAAGTTGCAAATACTTTAATTGGAGAAAATCATGTTGAGGCTTTAGATATGCCACTTGATATGAAAGCAGAATTTATGTTTGAAAAAGTTAAATCTAAGATAAGTGAAATGGAAAAAGGTAGGGGTGTTATAATACTTGCTGATATGGGTTCTTTAGTTAATTTTGGTGATATGATTAAAGAGGATATAGGAATTGATGTAAAAACTGTGGATATGGTTAGTACACTTGCAGTAATAGAAGCAGGAAGAAAAGCTTTAAATGGTAGAGATTTAAAGTCTATATATGAATCGTGTTCTGATATGAATAAGTATGGACTTAGATATGTTGCAGAAAAGGAAGAGAGAAGAAATCTTACAATACTTACAACTTGTTTTACTGGTGAGGGTTCAGCAGAAAGACTTAAATTATTTGTAGAGGAAAAGCTTGTTAATATAGATAGAGTTAATGTTATACCAATGAATATACTTGATAGAGAAAAATTTCTTGAGAATTTACAGGATATAAAAAGAAATAATAGAGTTTTAGCTATTGTTGGAACTGTAGATATGGAAGTTGATAATATACCGTTTATATCAGGTGCTGAAATATTTATGGGACAAGGACTTATAAAACTTAATAATATGGTTAACTCAGAAGTTGAGTATACACAGATAGCAGAATCATTAAAGACACAGATTAAAGATGTTGATTCATATGAACTTGTGGATAATATAAGACTTGCGATAGTAGATATTGAAAGTAATTTAAGTTTATTTATTGATGAAGATGCTAAAATGGGAATGCTTATGCATATAGGGTTCCTTATTGATAAAATTAGAAAAGGAAGAAAAGAAACACCATTTGTTGGGCTTAATGAATATAGATCTGATAAAAGTAAGGAATTTATAATGGCGAATAAGAGTTTTAAGTTACTAGAATTACAATACCAAATAAATATTGGGGATAATGAAATTGCATTTATTGTGAAAATGATATTAAATAATAGCATTTCTAATTAAAAAAATTCATAGTGTGTTTATAAGTGTGTTCAAAAAAATAGTGTGTAGTAAAATACACACTAAATTGTATAGTTTAAGTATCAAAACAAATGGCTTAAATACTAGATTATAGGTATAAAAAAATGTTATTTGTGTAAAAATAAACTTGGCACACAAATTGCTTTATATATAAGCATAGTTAAAAAGAAGTTAAAAAGAAATAAATAAATGAAACGAAAGTTTCACAGGAGGATTTTACAGATGAAAAATATATTATTAGTATGTTCAGCAGGAATGTCAACAAGTTTATTAGTTACTAAAATGGAAGCAGCAGCAGCAACAAGAGGAATCGAGTGTCATATAGAAGCAGTAGCAGAAGCAGATGCAGCAAACAAAGTAGATAACGTAGATGTATTATTACTTGGACCTCAAGTAAGATTCTTACTTAAGAAATTCCAAGGTTTAACAGAAGGTAAAAATGTACCAGTAGAAGTTATTGATTCAATTTCTTACGGAACAATGAACGGAGATAAAGTATTATCAAGAGCTTTAGAGTTAATTGGTTAATATTTAAATAAAAGTTTAGTTAAAATTATATAAAAGGACGTGAATTTAATGGAAGAAATCATCATGAATCTAATCATTCACAGTGGGGAAGCTAGAAGTTACGCTATGGAAGGTATGTCATTAGCTAAAGAAGGCAATGTTGCTGGAGCTAGAGAGTTAATCCAAAAAGCATCAGAAGAACTAGGAGAAGCACATAAATCACAAACTGCTTTAATCCAAGGTGAAGCTGGCGGAAACAAAACAGAAGTTTCATTATTACTAATACATGCACAAGATCACTTAATGACTTCAATGACATTAAAAGACTTAGCATCAGAAGTAATAGACTTACATGAGAAAATAGATAATAAGTAATAACTATAGAAAGCTCTAATATGCGTATTAGGGCTTTCTTCATAGGTATTTAAGATATAAAGGTGGGGAAAATTATGAATTACATTATAGGTGTTGATGGTGGTGGAACAAAAACTGAAGCTGTTGCTTATGATTTGAATGGTAATGTTTTAAAAATTACATTAACAGGTTTTGCAAACTTACTAAACAATAAAGATGAAGCTCTAAAAAATATAGAAGATGCTATAAAAGAGTTAACTTCAGTTTATGGACTAGAAAGTTTAAAAGGTTTATATCTTGGAATAGCTGGTTCAGAGTCAAAAGAAAACCAAAAACTTATACAAGAACTTGCAAATAAGTTCCATAAAGATTCAGTAGTTATGAATGATGGAGAACTTGCCTTAAAAGCTATGCTTGAGGGTGAAGATGGAATATTAACTATTGCAGGAACTGGTTCTATATCATTTGGAGTTCATGCTGGTAAAAGTGTTAGATGCGGAGGTTGGGGTCATCTTTTAGGAGATGAAGGTTCAGCATATAAGATTTCTATCGAGGCAATAAAAAGAATGATATTTGAAAAAGATAACAGACTTGAAAGTTCAAAGCTTACAAGAAAATGTATGGAGCAATTAAAAATAACTAATATAGATGATGTTATACCATTTGTTTATACATCAACAAAAGATGAAGTTGCAAAACTTGCACCAATAGTTTCAATGCTTGCAGAGGCAGATGATGAAATTTCGCTTTCTATAATGAGAGAAGAAGGACTTGCACTTGCTAAAACAACAGAAAACACATATAAAGCTTTAGGGTTTGAAAAATGTTCAATAGGTCTTGTTGGTGGAGTTATAAGAAAAAGTAAAATAGTAAGAGAAGTATTTGAAAATTACTTAGCAGAGAATATAAATGTAATTTCATATGTTGATGCAGAAGTTTCAGCAGCAAAAGGTGCTTACTATATATATAAGAAAGTAAATAAATAAGACGGTAAAATAAATTAGACAATAGGAGTGATTTTATTATGAGAAGACTTGGAATATCAGTATACCCTACAAAGGATAATATACAAGAAGTTGTAGACTACGTACATTTAGCAGGGAAATATGGCTTTAAAAGAATATTTACTTGTTTAATATCAGCATCAGAAAGACCTTTAGATGAAGTTATAGCTGAGTTTAAAATAGTTCTTAAAGCTGCAAATGAAGAGGGAATGGAAGTAATAGCTGACCTTGACCCAACAGTATTTAAAAACTTAAATGCTTCAATCACAGATTTAAAAGTATTCAAGGATATGGGACTTTCAGGAATCAGACTTGATGCTGGATTTAGTGGATATGAAGAATCAATTATGTCATATAACAAATTTGATTTAAAAATTGAGCTTAATGTAAGTAATGGTAATAAATATTTAGAGAATATACTTTCATATAGTGCAAACAAAGAAAATATATATGGATGTCATAACTTTTATCCTCATGTTTACACAGGGCTTGAGTATGAGCATTTCATAAAATGTAGTAAGCAATATAAAGATCAAGGAATAAAAGTAGCTGCATTTGTTAACTCAACAGCTGCAACTCATGGTCCTTGGCCTGTATCAGAAGGACTTTGTACTCTTGAAGAGCATAGAGATATGCCAATAACTGTACAAACTAAACATTTATTTGCTACAGGATTAATTGATGATGTTATAATAGCTAATGCTTATGCTTCAGAAGAAGAACTTAAAGCTTTAAGTGAATTAAATAAAACAATGATAACTCTTGATGCTAAAGTTTATGAAGAAACTTCAGAGCTTGAAGAGAAAATTATATTTGAAGAGCACCACTTTAATAGAGGGGATATATCTGCATATATGATAAGAAGTACACAAAGTAGAGTTAAGTATAAAGGTGAGAAATTCCCACCTAAAAATACACAGGATATAAGAAGAGGAGATATACTTATCGATTCAGATTTATATACAAGATATGCAGGTGAACTTCAAGTTGCGATTAAAGATATGAAGAACTCAGGTAAAACAAGTATTGTTGGAAGAATCTCAGAAGATGAAATATTCTTATTAGATTACATCACACCTTGGATGAGTTTTGGATTTTCAAAAGAAAAATAATTAGAAAATAATCTAATTTATACAATACACAGAGTCTATATAGCTATTTAAGGTTATATAGGCTCTTTTTGTTTCTAAAGAGTAAAGTTTATAAACTCTAAATTAATAATATTACCGATTTATCATTAAAATATTAATAGAGTTAACAGAATGTAATTTAATATACTCTTTTATTGATAGTGTGCATAAAAATAGCCTGAAAAAATGAAGAACTGTGTAAAATTTTGTCGAATAACAAATGGCTTGTTTACTTGCTTTATAAAGTAATTTAAATGAAATTGAGTAAAAATAAGACTTGGCACGCATATTGCTACTATATATTGATATAAGAAGAAAGAAATAAAAAATTACTTTCAAGGAGGTAAGCGATATGACTAAGAAGTTAAAAATAGTTACAATTGGTGGAGGTTCAAGTTATACACCAGAACTTGTAGAAGGGTTTATTAAAAGATACGAAATATTGCCAGTAACAGAGTTATGGCTTGTTGATATAGAGGAAGGTAGAGAGAAACTTGAGATAGTTGGAAACCTTGCAAAGAGAATGGTTAAAAAAGCAGGAGTCCCGATGGAGATTCATATAAGTTATGACAGGAGAGAAGCTTTAGTAGATGCAGATTTTGTTACAACTCAAATGAGAGTAGGACTTTTAGATGCAAGAGTTAAAGATGAAAGAATTCCTTTAAGTCATGGAGTTATAGGGCAAGAAACAAATGGAGCAGGTGGAATGTTTAAAGCATTTAGAACAATTCCAGTAATTCTTGAGATAGAGAAAGATATTGCAAAACTTTGCCCAGATGCTTGGCTTATAAACTTTACTAATCCAGCAGGAATGGTAACAGAAGCTCTTAATAGATATGGAGCAAGACAAAATGGAAAGTATATAGGACTTTGCAATGTTCCAATAGGAATGGAAATGGCAGCAGCTAAAGTTTTAAATGTAGAACATAAGGATTTAAATATGACTTTTGCAGGTTTAAATCATATGGTATTTGGAACAAAGGTAGAAGTTGATGGAGTAGATAGAACAAATGATTTAATAGAAGCATTAGCAAATGGTGAAATTGGTCAGATTGTTAGAAATATTTCAGATTTTTCTTGGAATGCAGAATTTATTAGAGGACTTGGAATGATACCTTGTCCATATCATAAATATTATTATCAAAGAGAAAAGATGTTAGCAGAAGAACTTAAAGAGTTTGCTAAGGGGCAAACAAGAGCTGAGATTGTTAAAGGGGTTGAGGGCGAATTATTTGACCTTTATAAAAATCCAGACCTTGAAGATAAGCCAACACAACTTGAAAAAAGAGGTGGAGCTTACTATAGTGATGCAGCTTGTAGACTTATAACATCAATATATAATGATACAAATGATATTCAACCAGTAGATTTTAGAAATGGTGATTCAATATCAGATATTGATGAAGATTCAGTAGTAGAAGTTTCGTGTGTGATAACAAAAGATGGTCCAAAGCCACTTAAAATAGGGGAGTTACCACTAGCAACTAAAGGACTGATTCAAGAGATTAAAACATTTGAAAGATTAACAGTGGAAGCAGCAGTTGAGGGTAATTTTGAAAAAGCTGTACTTGCACTAACAATAAATCCACTTGTAGCATCAGATTCACTTGCTAAAACCTTAGTAGAAGAATTATTAGAAGCTCATAAGGAATACTTACCACAATTTAAAGAATATTTTGAAAGAACTTCAAAATAAATTAGTTCCGATTACGATTGATAAAGATTAATAATATACATGGTGAAAAGAGATGACTTAAAAAAATGACAACTTAAGGGGGAAATACAAATGCAAAAGTTTTTTGATTTAATGGAAAAGTACTTTGTGCCACATGCGGCAAAGATAGGTTCACAAAGACACTTAGTAGCAATAAGAGATGGATTTGTAACAATAAGTCCAATCATAATGGCGGGGGCATTTGCTACATTACTTAATAATATAGGATTTGAATGGTATCAGAATTTTATGAATTCAATACTTCCAGCTAACTGGAAAGATTTTGGTGGGGCAATCTCAGCAGGTTCGCTTGCAATCATGGCAGTTCTAGCATCTTGTACAATAGCTTATCACTTAGCTAAAGGATATGGAAAAGATGGGCTTGGGGCAGCAATGTTATCATTAGCTTGTAATATGTTATTATTTGCACCAACAGCTAATGGAAATCTTCCAATGACTTATCTTGGTGGGTCAGGATTATTTGTAGCAATTACAGTAGCGCTTCTAGCAACAGAAATATTTGTTAAACTTAGTAGTAGTTCAAAGTTTATAGTTAAAATGCCAGAGGGTGTACCTCCAGCAGTAGCAAAATCTTTTGCAGCTTTAATACCAACAATAATGATAATAGCAATAACAGCTATGGTTAAATATTTATTTACTAATGTTGGAGTAACAGACATACATGAAGCTCTGTTTAATATAATCCAATCACCACTTCAACATGTAATAGGAAGTGTTTGGGGAATGATTGCATTAGTTCTTATTCAACAACTTTTATGGTTCTTTGGACTTCATGGTTCAAACATATTAGCTCCAATTATAGGTGCAGTATTATTACCACTTACACAAGCTAATATGACAGCAGCGTTAGCAGGAGAAGCTCCACTGCATATCATAAATAGTCAATTCCTTGATTCATTTGTTAACATGGGTGGTTCAGGAACAACAATAGCACTAATATTAGCAATATATATTGGTGGAAGAAAGAGTAAAACTCAAATGATGATAGCAAAACTTGGTACAGCACCAGGAATGTTCAATATAAATGAGCCGGTTATATTTGGAATGCCTTTAGTACTTAATCCAATGTACTTCATACCATTTGTAATGGCACCACTTGTATCAGGATTAATAGCTTACTTTGCAACAGTTGCAGGAATTATGCCTATTGTAACTATCCAAGCATCTTGGACAACACCTCCAGTTCTTGGAGCAATACTTTCAACTAACTCAATAATGGGTGGAGTTGTAGCAGTGTTCTGTATAATAGTTTCAATATTCATTTACCTACCATTTGTAAAAATGGCAGCAAAGCAAGAAGTATAATAGAAAGTTAAAAAAGAACCAGCTCATTTGAGTTGGTTCTTTCTTTAAGTATTTTTAAATCACAGGTATGTATCTAAAAATTGAAATAGTCTTAAAGTCTATTATTTGCCATAAATTTATCAAAAATAATATCATCAGATAAATGTTCATTCTCTTGCTCATGTTTTTTAGCTTCTCTTTTAGCCTCAATTTTTTGATGATGTTGTTCTCTTTTTTTATCAATTTCTTTTTGATGTTCTTTTCTTTCAGAGTCTCTTTTTTCAGCTAAAGACTCTCTATCGGCAGGTCCCATACCAAATTGTATTTCATCTCTTATTATTTGAGCCTCTTCAAAATCTTCAAGCTTATGTCTGATTAAGTCTTCTTCTTTGTGTATTATATCAATAATTTTATCTTTAAACATAAATTAACCCTCCTATTATATAGTCATTATGCTTTTATATTATATTAAAAGATAATTTTTAAAGTAACAAGATTCTTACAGGTAAAAGGAAGATAGACTTTCAAGATTTAGTATATGATAAGTAATTTGAAAAAAAACATAAAATGTGTAGAGTGTGTAACGTAGATTCATAATAAATTAATATTACACAGTTAATGTGTAAGTAAAATTAATAAGATGAATGGCTTATTAACTAGATTTACAAAGTTGAAATAAAGTTAACAAATTTGGCATGATATTTGCTAGTAATATATATATAAAAATTAATAGCAAGGAATGTGTGTATTTATTTGAAATCTGTTCTAGTTAGATAGAATATTTTAAAATGAATTTGGTGAAAATGTTTACTCAATGTAAAATACTTACTTTACATAATATATAAATGCTATTAAAATAATATGACGTCTAATTACATTAAATTAGTGTTTACAAAAGAAAAAAATAGGAGGAATCAGTAATGGAAAAATTCGTAGCAGTTATTGAAAAATACCTTATACCAGTTGCTGGTAAAATAGGTGGAGAAAAACACCTTGGTGCTATAAGAGATGGTTTCATTGGTATTATACCAATAATCATGGCTGGAGCATTTGCTATATTAATTAATAACTTTGGTCATATCTGGGGCGGTTATGATACAGTAATGGCTGATGTATTTGGTCATGCTTGGAAATCAGCACCAGGAGCAGTATGGAATGGTTCGTATGCAATCATGTCATTACTTGTTTGTTTTAGTACAGCTTATAACTTAGCTAAAACAAGAAAATCTGATGGACTTGCAGCAGGACTTGTTGCAGTTGCAGTACTTATTATATTATTCGGGGACTTAGGAAAGAATGTAAGTTACCTTGGAACAAATGGTTTATTAATGGGGCTTGCAGTAGCGCTTATCGTTGCAGATGCAATGGCGTTCTTACTAGGAAATCCTAAACTTGTATTTAAAATGCCACCTGGTGTACCACCAGCAGTAGCAAAATCATTCGCATCATTATTCCCATCATTAATAATTATGGGTATTGCAGGAATTATACAAGGTATTTGGGGAGTACTTATGACTGAAAGTATACCTAAATTCTTATATCTTATCATTCAAGCACCACTACAAGGTGTAGTAGGTAGTCTTGGTGGAGCACTAATTCTTGTATTTGTAATTCAAATATTATGGTGGTTTGGTCTTCATGGATCAAATATGATGTTACCTATTATTAACGGTATACTTTTACCACTAACAATAGATAATATGCATAGAGTAAAAGAAGGATTAGCACCATTATATATTGTAAATGACCAATTCTTAAACTCATATGTATTCTTCGGAGGAGCTGGAGCTACATTATGTCTTATGATTGCTATGATTATAGTTAATGCAGTAAGAAAGAAAAAGAAAAGTCAGGTACAAATGGCTATTACAAAACTTGCTATAGTACCAGGAATATTCAATATAAATGAGCCTATCATATTTGGTCTTCCAATATGTTTAGATGCTATTTATATGATACCATTTATTATAGTGCCACTTATTAACGTAGTAATTGCTTACTTCGCAATGGCATGGCATATTGTACCTTTAGTTCAATTAGAGGTTACTTGGGTAATGCCACCTATTATTAGTGGATTCTTTGCAAGTACTTCATGGCTTGGTGCAGTATTAGCGATTGTATTAATGATTATAGATGTACTTATCTATATACCATTTGCATTCGCAGCAGCTGATAGAGATTTTAAAGTTACAGAAGCAGCAATTGCAGCAGAAGGAAATAAATAATAAATTGAAATATAAGATGGATTCACTTTCGAGTGAGTCCATTTTTTATATAAAATATTATTTGACGGGAACTTAGTTAATTCTAAGTTCTTTTTTTGCGTATAAAACCCAATGAATACTTTAATTATAACTATGTTGGAAAGAAATACAGAAAATGTTTACTTAAATAGTTAATTTAAGTTGATTTAAAATTTTCTTCATATTTTGATAATTGAATATACAAATGTTTAGGTTAAAGTATAGTTAAAATATTCCAAGAGTTATTAAGGCGTTAATTAATGAGGGGGTTAAAATATGGATAATAAAAAGATATTTCCAAAAGATTTTTGGTGGGGAAGTGCAACATCAGGTCCGCAATCAGAAGGAGATTTTAATAAACCACATAAGAGTGTATTTGATTACTGGTTTGAGATAGAACCAGAGATTTTCTTTGATGGAGTTGGTCCAAAGGTAGCATCTAATTTTTATAATAGTTATAAAGAAGATATTGCTATGCTTAAAGAAATTGGACTTAATTCATTTAGGACATCTATTCAATGGACAAGACTTATAAAAAATTTAGAAACAGGTGAGCCAGATGCAGATGCTATAAGATTTTATAATGGAGTTATAGATGAGTGCATTAAAAATAAGATTATTCCTGTTATAAACTTACATCATTTTGATTTACCAGTTGAATTATATGATAAGTATGGTGGATGGGAATCAAAACATGTAGTTGAGCTTTTTGTAAAATTTGCTGAAACTGCTTTTAAGTTGTTTGGTGATAGAGTTCATAATTGGACTACATTTAATGAGCCGATAGTTGTTGTTGAGGGACAATACTTATATGAGTTCCATTATCCAAAAGTTATAGATGGGAAAAAAGCTGTTCAAGCTATGTTTAATATAAATCTTGCATCAGCTAAGGCAGTTA
>NZ_CAMQRY010000015.1 GCF_947036855.1 uncultured Clostridium sp. | reverse complement strand
TCAAGAAAAGGTATTGGAGTAGTTCCACCAGTTGACCCTAATAACCAAGATACTACTTGATTATATAAAAAGTATATAATTTAATAAAAATAGTTAAACATGCCTGTTAAATTGAATATATTTAAAATAGAAATAGGATAGTGGTATAAAGTATATATAAGAAAAGGTTATCTTTTTAATAAAATTAGAAATATATAGGCTAAGCACAATATTTATGTAAATTTGACGCTGTAAGAAAATAAGGATAAACTAAATAGAAAAATCTATAATTAAATATTTAGGGGAAAATAAATGGTGATATTTTTTACATGCGTATTTATATTAATTACAGTATTTAGTACGCTACATATATATCAGGTTTACAGGTATAATGTGTTCACAAAAAAGAAAGAAGAAAAGGCTATGTTAGAAGTTTCGGTATATAGAAAGATAGCAATGATAGTTCCTTGTTATAATGAGGAAGTTGTTGTAAGGGCTGCGATAAATAACTTTTCAAAGCTAGGGTATCCTAATTTAAAAGTTATTTATGTAAATGATGGTTCAACTGATAAGACAATAAATCTATTAGAGCAATTATTAGATTTAGAAAGTATACCTTATGATGAATCTAAGTTCATTATAAAATGTAATAGGGTTAGAGGGATTTATCAATCTAAAAAGTATGCAAATATGATAGTTGTTGATAAAGAAAATGGTGGAAAAGCAGATTCATTAAATGCAGCTATAAATTTAGTTGATTCAGATTTTATAGTTACACTTGACGCGGATTCAATTTTAAAAGATGATGCATTGGAACAAATCAATGTTGTGCTACAAGATCCGGAGGTAATAGCAACAGGTGGAAACATAATAACATCACAAGGTGTTCAGAACTTCTCTGGTGATAAGATTCATTATAAAGTTCCAAGAAAAATTGTTGAAGGAATACAGTTTATTGACTATTTAAAAGGATTTTTTATAACTAAGAATTCATATGCCAATTTAAGAGCTCTTGCTGTTATTTCAGGAGCTTTTGGAGTTTTTAAAAAGGATGTTATGTTTGAAGTTGGTGGATTTACAAAATCTATTGGTGAAGATATTGATATAACAATAAAATTTCATAGATATGCAAAAGCTAATAAAAAGAAAATTGTTTTTAATGATAAGGCTATGTGTTTTACAGAAGTACCTAATAATTGGGGTGATTTTTTCAAACAAAGAGTTAGGTGGCAAAAGGGATTTATAGATGCATTTAAACATCATTATAAGTTTTTATTTAAAAATATTTTAAGTGATAGATTATCATTTTTTATGGTATTTGAGAATTTAGTTTTGGCTTATATATCTATAGTATGTATGCTTATAGGATTTTATTATATTGGATATGATACATATTATAGTATTCCTATAGGGTGGCTTATGTGGATTGTTATTATGGTTGGTACTGCTATATATATAACATATGATATAACAATATTTATAATGGCTAGTAAATCAATGATTTCAATTGAGAAAAAGTCTATACCTAAGATTATTATGCTTTTGATATATGAAGTTTTTATATATAGACAAATAATGATAGTTATATATGTATGGGGAAGTATAGAGTATTTCTTTAAACCACATAGTTGGAATAAGGTTGCAAGAAGTGGTGCTAATAACAAAATAGGAATGTTAGCAGAAATAGAAGAATTATCTAAAGTTGTTGGAGCTGAAAATTTAATAGTTACAAACGATATGTTTAATATTAATAAAGAAAGTGAAATTATAAGTAATGAAAACAAATCAGATAGAATAGAAAATATTATTATTTTGAAAGAGATAGAAAATAATAATGAAATAGAAAGTTTAGAAGCTAAAGAAATAGAAGTAATAAATGAAAAATTTGAAAAAAAAGATAATATTAATAATTTTGATTTAGATACTATGCAAGAAGATTTAATCTCTGAATTAAAAAAAGCGAAATGCATGATATGTATAGCAATTTCATTATTTACTGATAGTAAAATTTTTAATATTTTAAAAATGAAAAAAGATGATGGGGTTAGTGTTAGGCTTATAATAAATGATGATAATGAAAATTTATTATCAGGACTTGATTATAGTATTTTTGAAATATATAAATTATCAAAAGATAGTAAATTAAATTATAAAATGATGAAAAACAGATTTTGTGTTATAGATTTAGAAAGTGTTTTAGTAGGGCAGTATGATTTTATAAGTGGCAAGGATATATTAAAGGATGATTTTAATAAGATTTGTGGCTTTGAGAATGCAGAAGTGTTTGCAGATAAATTTATGAAGTTAAGAAGTGGAATAATAAAAGAAGCAAAATTTGTAGATTCAAGAACTAAGGTTATTTCACAAATAAAAGAAGCAAAATATATTATACTCATAGCAGTATCAATATTTACAGATAAAGAAATTTATAGACTTTTAGAAGAAAAACAACGTAAAGGAGTTATTGTTAAGTTAATAATATCAAATGATAAAGCTAATTTAGAGTCAGGATTTGATTATGATATTTTTGATTCTTATAATTGGATAAAAGAAGATATAAAAACTGATATAGAAGAGGATATGATTTGTGTTATAGATTTAAAAGTAGGGTTAGAGGGCAGATATAACTTAACTAAAGATATTGATTATGATATAGATGAGTCTATTAATTATACAAATGCAAGTGAATCTATGAATAGATTTATGAAATTAAGAAAACAAATAGCAGGTAGATAGATAAAAATGAATTTAGAGAATAAATATTTTAGATACAAACATCATATATATACTTATAGAAGCAAGTTTAAAAGGTGTATATTGATGTATGTTAGCAGTAGATGATGAAATTTTTAAGTATATTTTATTTGATGATTATAAAAAAATATGTGGTGAAATAACATCAGGTGGAAATAAGATTATTTATGAAGATATAAAAGTGAGGGTTAGAGTTAGAAAAATTGGTAAAAGAATTTTTACTATTAAAACAAAATTTGAAGAAAAACCTATAGATGAAATAGTAAAAAATATATTATTAGTACAAGCATAAGAAATTATGTTTGTATTTTTTTTGCTTTAAATTTATATACTAATGATATAGTTAAAAAAAGAAAAGGAGGTTAGTATAGATTATGAAGAGAGTTGCTACTTTTAGTAGGGTATCTACACTAGACCAACATACAAGTATAGAAAATCAAGAGAAGGTTTTTACACAGTGGTTTGATATAAATAGAGAGTTTGTTTTATATAAGGCATATATAGATGAGGGAATAAGTGGAGCTAAGGCTTATAAAAGAATCGAGTGGAATAATATGATTGTTGATGGAATTAAGGGTAAGTTTGATATTTTGATTTGTAAATCATTTAGTAGATTTGGGAGAAATCAGAGAGAAACACTTGATGCTATAAATAAACTTAGGATAAAGGGAATTAGAATTATTTTTTTAGAGGATGGACTTGATAGTGAAAAGGATATGGCTAATTTTGGACTTATGGCATGGCTTGCTGAAAAGGAAGCTAACTCAACATCAGAAAGGTTAAAACTTATATGGGATAGTTTTAATATACAAGGAAAAATACATACTGCGAAGCCTATATATGGATATAAATATAATAAGGAAAGTAAATCATTTTTAGTGAATGAAGAAGAAGCTATAGTAGTCAGAGAAATTTTCAATTTATATCTTGAAGGATTTGGATATAATAAAATATGCCAAAAGTTAATTAAAAAAAATACACCTACTAAATGTGGAGGAGTATGGCAAGGAAATACAGTAGCTAAAATGTTAGTTAATGAATTTTATATAGGAACATTGGTTCAAGGTAAAACTAGGACTATAGATGCAACGTTAAAAGAAGTAATTAAGATAGACTCTAAAGATTGGTATAGGCATATTAATAATCATGAGGGAATAGTAGAAATGGAAGTTTTTGCAAAAGTTTCAGATTTGATGAACAAAAGGAAGAAAAAGGCTAAAGCATCTTATATAGATGGGATAATAAGTACACGAAATTCAAATAAATCATTATTTAGTAATCTTTTAATTTGCGGAGACTGTGGGGCTAGAATGTATTCAAAGAGGAAAAAAAGAGAGAATTATAAAAGATATTATAATTGTCTTGAATATGAGAAACTTGGAACAAAATGTGGACATAAAAGTAATAGATACAATGAAATTGATTTGATAGAAATTGTTAAATTAGAGTTAGAGGATTTAAGTGAAAATAATTATAAAAAGCTTGAAAGCATAAAATATAAAGAAATTTCTGATGAAATAAAGTATAAAAATAAATTAGATTTTGTAACTAAAAGTATAGATAAGCAAGTGAGTATTGCTAATAGTATTTTAATTAATTATACGAGTGGACTTTTAGAGCAAGAACTATATAAGTTACAGAGTGAGAAAATTAATGATTATATTAAAGTTTTATTAAAAGAAAAAGAGTTTTTAAATAAAAAAATTATAGCAGAGGAAAATAAAGTTGAGAAAATAACTCTTTATAAGGGGATTGAAAAAGTAATAAATAAATCTATTGAGAGTTGGACAAATGCAATGCTAAAAGAAGTGGTAGAAGAAATTATACTTGGTTTAGAGGGGGATATTCAAATAAAGGTTAAATATATGAATTAGATATTTTTTTGGATACTTATACCCTTTTAAGTTACCTTTGTAACTAGCATATTAAATGGTTCAATTGATATATCAAGAATGGATATGTACTCAGAGGATGATCCTAGAATATTCTCTTTAAATGGTGCATTCAATGTTGGTAATAGAGGAATGGTAGAATTCATTGAGGTATTTAAAAATGATGTTGAGTATCTTCATACAATTATTACTGCTACTCAAGAAAAGTCAATTCCATCACCAGGTAAGGGGTCAATGATTTATTTTGATGGACTTATTATAGCTCACTCAAATGAAGCAGAGTGGAATAGATTTAAATCAGATCATACTAATGAAGCTATTTTAGATAGAATTGTAAAGGTTGAAGTTCCTTATTGCTTAGAGCTTTCAGAGGAGCAAAGAATATATGAGAAGATGATTAAAAAATCAAATTTCAATGCTCATATAGCACCACATACTATTGAAATTGCAGCTATGTTTGCAGTTTTATCAAGACTTGTACCATCTATGAAAGTTGATTCTATGACAAAACTTAAAATATATAATGGTGAAGATATTGTAGAAAAGGGTGCAACTAAGAGAATTGATGTTACAGAACTTAAAGAAGAGGCTGGTTCATTTGAAGGGATGAAAGGTATTTCTACAAGATTTATAGTTAAGGCAATAGATAATGCGCTTTCAAATTCAGAAAGTAATTGTATAAATCCACTTAGCATAATGGAAAGTATAATTAAATCTGTTAAAGATTTAGATATTGCACAGGAAGATAAGAAGAAGTATTTAGGATTTATTCAAGATACAATTAGAAAAGAATATAATCAAATACTTGAGAAAGAAGTTACAAAGGCATTTATACATTCATTTAAGGAGCAAGCTGAGAGTTTATTTAATAATTATTTAGATAATGCAGAGGCTTATATAAACAAAAATAAGATTAAGGATAATTCAACTGGTGAGGAATTAAATCCAGATGAAGAGTTTATGAGAAGTATAGAAGAACAAATAGGTATATCAGAATCATCAGCAAAAGGCTTTAGAGCTGATGTGACTTCATATATGTTCTATCTAGTTAGAAGTGGAACAACAATAGATTACAAGTCATATGAGCCACTTAAAGAAGCTATTGAGAAGAAACTTACTGCATCTGTAAAAGATTTATCAAGAATTATAACAAGATCAAGAGTTCGTGATAAAGAACAAGATGCTAAGTACAGTACAATGGTTGCTGAAATGGAGAAAAATGGTTACTGCCCTCATTGCTGCGATATTATATTAAAGTATGCATCTAATAATTTATGGAAGGACTAGTTTAAATGGCAATTTTCAGAGATCAATTAGATAATCAAGTTGAACATGATAGAGCAATTGAGGATATAAGAAGGCATAGACAGCTAGTTGAGAAATCAATAAAAGAAAATATTGGTGATATATTATCAGAAGAAAGTATTATTGGTGAGAGCAAGAATAAGAAATTTAAAATACCTATAAGAGGAATTAAGGAATATCAATTTATATATGGAAAAAGCGGTTCTGGTGTAACAACTGGAACCGGTGATGAAAAAAAAGGTGATAAAATAGGAACAGCTAAAGAACAGCAAAAAGCAAATGGTGCTGGTGGTGCAGGGAATGAAGAAGGACAAGATGTTTATGAAACAGAGATAACGCTTGATGATTTGCTTGATTATATAGTTGAAGATTTAGATTTGCCTAATCTTGATAGAAAAAAATATTCAGAGATTGTTGTTGAGAGCAGAGGTAAAAGAAGAGGATATCAAAGATATGGTATAAGACCAAGACTTGCAAAAAAGAAAACAGTTATGTCTAAAATGTCTAGACTTCAAGGTAAGAAAAGAGCACTTAGAGAAATTGGTGAGAGTGAAGAAATTGAAAGATTTCCATTTAGAGAAGAGGATTTAAGATACTTTAGAGTTACTAAAAAACCTAAAAAAGAAAGTAATGCTGTTATGATTTTTATAATGGATGTATCAGGTTCTATGGATAGTACAAAAAAATATCTAGCAAGATCATTCTTCTTTGTTTTATCAAAATTCCTTAGACGAAAATATAATAATTTAGCATTTGAATTTATATCACATACAACGGTTGCAAAGCAGGTAAATGAGTATGAATTTTTCCATAAGGGTGAGTCAGGTGGTACTTATATATCATCAGGACTTAATGAAGCCTTAGACCTTATAGAAGAAAAATATAGTCCTAGTAGATGGAATATATATCCGTTCTATGCATCTGATGGTGATAACTGGAGTGAGGATAATGAAAAAGCTCTACAAGCTGTTAATGATTTATGTGATGTTTCAAGTTTATTTGGATATGCAGAACTGTTACCATCAACTTACTCAACAACTATGTATTATAGATTTGATAAAGAGATAAAAAGGAAAAATTTTGTTCCTGTTATTGTTAAAGAGAAAAAAGATTTATGGGTAGCTTTAAAAGATATGTTATCTAAAGAACTAAATGAAGATAGTGATGGGAGGTAGACTATGGACTATTTATTGAAAGATTTAGAAGAATGGAATGATAAAATTGAAGAAATAGTTAAAGAAGTTGGTCTTGATTGCTATCCACAAGAGTTTGAGATTATAGGATATAATGATATGCTTGCATATGAGTCATATGTTGGTATGCCATCAAAATATCCACATTGGAGCTATGGTAAGGCTTATGAGAAGAATAAAACATTATATTCTCTCAATATGACAGGACTTCCATATGAGATGGTTATAAACACAAATCCGAGTATTGCATATCTTATGAGAGATAACACATTACTTCTTCAAATTTTAACAATTGCCCATGTTTATGGGCATAATGATTTCTTTAAAAACAATAGACTTTTCAAGGAAGGTACAAGAGCAGCACAAACTATTGAAATGTTTAAATTTGATGCACAAATTATCAGAGGATATATAAATGATCCAAGCATAGGGTATGAAGAGGTTGAAAGAGTGATAGATGCTGCTCACTCTATTAGATACCAAGTACCAAGAGTTACAGGAGTTAAGAAACTTTCTGAAGAGGAACTTAAAAAACGAATTGTAGAAGATTATTTAGAAAAGAGAAATAATAGAAGTGTTCTTGATGCATATGAAGATATAAAGATGCCAGATGTTAGTAAAATACCACTTGAACCAGATGATGATTTAATGAAGTTTATCATTACTCATGGAGATTTAGAAGAGTGGGAAAAGAATGTATTAAGTATAGTTAGAAAGGAAAGTATGTATTTTATACCACAGATAGAAACTAAGATTATAAATGAGGGATGGGCTAGTTATTGGCATTACAATATACTGAAAAAGTTGAATTTACCAGATGGATTATACCTTGAGTTTATCAAAAGGCATAATGATGTTATAGCACCAATACCATATGGTCTTAATCCTTATTATATTGGATTTAAAATACTTGAAGATATAGAAAGAAAATATGGTAGAGAAAAAATGTTTGAAGTACGTGCGCTCGAAAGAGATAATTCATTTATAAGAAAATATTTAACAAGAGAGCTATGTGAAGAACTTGATTTATTCAAATATGCTAAAAAAGGGTTTGATATAGTTGTAGATGAAGTTTCAGATGAAGATGGTTGGAAAAAAATAAGAGATACCATAGCATCAGAGTGTGGAATGGGTACAATACCACATATAAGAGTTTTAGAGTTTGAGAAACAAGAATATACACTACATCTTGAACATGTATATGATGGTAGAGAACTTGATGCAAACTATACTAAAAGAACTTTAAAACATATACAGAAACTTTGGAAAGGAAAAGTTATCCTCCACACTCAAAATAGAGAAAGGACAGAAGTTTCATATGTTTGTGATGATAAAAAAAACAGCAAATAAAGGTTTGAAAAGGGGTTTAAGTTTATGCTTAATCCCTTTTTTAGTAGGAGGCGTATGGGAAGCAAAAAATTATATGATGAGTATTATATAGAAATAAATAGTCTTGTAGATATGCTTGGTAAGTATGTAAATGCATATAGACTTTTGATAGGGAGTGCAGGAGAACTTAATTCAATAGCACTTTCAAAAAAGAGTGATGTAAAAGATGCACTTAAAAGAATTGATGATGTTGGAGAACTTATAGATAATATAGTAGATGCATTAGAATGTTCACAGTGTAATTATATAGAATATTTAAGGTTTAAAAGTAAAATGCTAAATATAGAAGTTAGTAAAGCTATAATACAAACAGAAATTGATAATGAACTTAATTTTCAGAATGAAAGGGAAGATGAGTAAATAAAAACAAGCCTATATTTTATTAGAAAATAAAGGCTTGTTTTTTTATAACTTTTTAATTTTAATATTACTTACCATAAGATAAGCACCTATTATCATTAATATAAATGGTACATATATATTTAAAAAATCATTCGCTGTAAATAAAGCATATATAGCCATAAAAACTCCAACTATAGTTATAGGGACACCTCTAAAGTCTCCATCAAACTGAGCTGTATTATATCTAGCAAGTCTGAATGCTCCGCATATAGGGAATAGTAAAAGTACAGCATAACCAAGTATTCCATATGGACCAAAATCTTTGAAGTTGTATAAAACAAAAACAAGAATAGATGGTGCCACACCAAAAGAAACAAGGTCTGCTAATGAGTCAAGTTCTTTTCCAAGTTCACTAGATGCATTAAAGTATCTAGCAATTCTACCATCATATCTATCCACTATTGCACCTGCGATTATTAGTAGTGCTGATAATAAAAATTTCTTATCGAATGTTGCAAGTAAAGAAAGTATACCACATCCAAGATTTATGAATGTAAATATATTAGGTAACCAACTTTTTTTCATAACGAATATCACTCCTAATTTTGACGAACATAGTTTGTTTATCTAGCTATTATATTATTAAAAAATAATAAAAATTCATTTATAGAAAAAATGAAAAAATCTTTGAAAATATAATTTAATTTAGCAGAAAACTATGCAAAATAATATCTTAAATTATAACAGTAAGGAGAAAGGGTGTAAAGTCGACAATGCGTAAAATAAATGATATAATCGAATAAATGTTAATGATTTACAATAGAGGCTGAGAATTATTGGTAAGAGAAAATAGTTTCATGCAATGTATGGAGGTAATAATATGAAAAAAGTAAAGTTTATTTATAATCCGTATTCAGGAGAAAATGCTATACTTAGTCATCTTGATACAGTTATAAAAATGCATCAAGATAGAGGACTAACAATTGTCCCTTTTAGAATAACTAGAGGTGAAGGGATTGAAAAGGCTTTAGAAGACATAGATAATAGCTATGAGTATATTCTTTTAGCAGGTGGAGATGGAACAGTAGATTCAGTAGTTAATGAGATGAAGCGTAAAAATATAGATTTACCAATAGGAATACTTCCAGTTGGAACTGCAAATGATTTTGCAAAGTTTTTAGGCTTACCAGCAGATATTGGAAAGTGTGTACAGCAAATACTTAATTCAACAGCAAAAGAAGTTGATTTAGGACAGGTAAATGATAAATATTTTGTAAATGTTTTATCAACAGGACTATTTACAGACGTCTCTCAAAAAACAGATGTTAATTTAAAAAATACAATAGGAAAACTTGCATATTACTTAAAAGGTATAGAACAACTTCCGAACTTTAGAAAATTAAAAGTTAGAATTAATAATGATGGAAAAGTTGAAGATATGCAAATGTATCTGATGCTTGCATTTAATGGACAAACAGCAGGTAACTTTAAATTAGCAACGGAAGCATCACTTGATGATGGCTTGCTTGACATAATAATCTTCAAAGCTGTTAATATACATGAATTGCTACCATTATTTATAAGGCTATTAAAAGGTGAAATATTAAATGATGCTAGGGTTGAGTATTTTAAAACAGATAACTTAATAATAGAATCATCAGAAGATATTGTTACCGATATTGATGGAGAAAAAGGACCTGATTTTCCACTACATGTAAAATGTATTAGAGGTGGAATTAAGATTTTAGGTATAAAATAGGGATTTACTTAATAATTATAAGTAACTAAGAAATAAGGAGTGATAAACTTGATAGAAGTATTATCGTATTACACCTTGTTGTTGCTTATAGTTATTTTTTGTTTTTATATGCTTTTCATAAATTTAAAAAGTACACCAAAAAAAATAAAATCATATTTAAATTTGTTTTTAATTATAGCAATAGCTAAGAATTTGTTTTTAATTATATTAAGTATAAGTGGTGGTAGAATAAACTTAGCTTTATCAAAAGCTATAGTATGTTTAGATTTAATATATGTACCAGCAATTATTATAACTATGTTTTTTATATATTGGAGAAGTGATAAACATAGCTATAAAGCAGTGATAAATAAAATATGGTTAGTTATACCAATTTATATTTTAGTGTTTTTTTTACTAAAATCAAAGTTCAATATTAGCTTTGATTTTGGATATTCAGTAGGATTTGTAAGAGATGGACTTTTTAGGATTGTGAATATAAGTTTGATGTTAGTGCTTATGTGTATAGTTGTGTTTAGCAAAAGTAATAGCTCAACTAATAATAGAGGACTTGCTATAATTCTTATAAGTATAATAGTTATAGTTCTAGAAAATATAGCTATTGTAGTATTAAAAAATTATTTACCATATTGCCTGATTAGTGAGTTTATATTATTAATAAGTTTAGAGTATAGTCTTAAGACGTTTAAGTCTTAGGGCTTTTTTTGTAATATATATTTGATTTTTTGTTATTATAATAATATTATAGAGTGTAGAATAATTTTAATATAAGGATGTGAGATTAAGTGGATGGAGCCCCTGTGTCTGAAAGTGAGAATATAAAATTTAATAAAGAAATTACTAGAATGGCTCTTTTTAATTAATCTTAAAATAGTTTGCCTCTAGTAAGGGAGGTAATTATGAGTAAAAGACTTACATTCTTTTTGTATAGTTCAATTTTAAATAAAAAGATATATGATGAATATGGTGATGTAATGGGTATCTTAAAAGATATTTATGTAAGTACTAATGAGGGATATCCAAAGATCGTAGGATATAAGGTTAAGAATGATCAAGGACTTATAGACTATGAATTTAGAAAAATTGATTTTTATCAAAGAGAAAGTAGTAAGGTAAAGATACAAATTACAGGAAGTAGAGAGATACTTCCAAGAAATTATACATATATGCTAACTCAAGATGTGCTTGATAGAAAAATAGTAGATATCAATGGTAAAAAAGTTGTTAGAGTTGAAGATTTAAGGCTTGCAGAAGTTGCAGGGGAATATAGATTAATAGCTGTTGAAACTGGAAAATATGTTAGATATAGAAGAAGAGGTTTTGATGGATTGGGTAAAATACTATCTAATATATTTAAAAAAGATTTTGCAGAGAGAGCTATAATGTGGGAAGATGTTGAGGCTTTAGAAGGTGGAGATAATCTTCAAATGTCAGTACCATATAAGAAAATACAAGAACTTCATCCAGCTGATATTGCTGATATATTAGAGGAACTTGACGCGAAGGATAGAAAAAGTGTATTTGAAAGTTTAAGTGAAGATTTAGCTGCTGATACACTTGAAGAAGTAGAACCTGAGTTTCAAGGTAGTATTATTAGGGAACTTTCTGATATTAAAATGGCAGAACTTTTTGAAAATATTCCAAATGATGAGATTGCAGATATATTAGATGATTTAGGGGAAGAGGAAAGAGAAAAAATACTTGTCAATATAGAAAGGGAAGATGCTAAGGAAGTTGAAGAGTTACTTTCATATAGTGAAGAGAGCGTTGGTAGTATAATGAATACTGATTTTATTGCTTTAAATTATGGTGATATGACAATTGGTGAAACATTATTGTTATTAAGAGCAACTCAGCCAGAGGAAGAAACTATTTATACTATATATATAACAGATATTGTTGGAAAGCTTAAAGGCTATGTAACATTTTCAAAGTTATTTTTATATGATCCTATTACAAAGCTTAGAGATATTATGGAAGATAATCTTATAACACTGTCGTATAATGATGAAATAGAAAAAGCAGCAGAAGTTGTTGAAAAGTATGCGCTTTTATCTATTCCGGTGGTTGATGATGATGATGTGCTTCAGGGAGCTGTAATAATGTATGATGTTATAGATGAATTCTTTAATAAAATTTGGAAAAGAAAAAATAAGTAGAAATTTGTTTTAAATAAATGGTTGCATTTTCCAAAAAGTGGAATATAATTAAATTAAGGAAATCTTATCGAAATACTAGGATAAAAATGCTGTGAAAAAGTAGAGTAGTATATAAGGAGGGTTACAGAGAGAAAAGATTGCTGAGAACTTTTCGCCTTAATTTATATGAAGTGCACTTTGGAGCTAAAGTTCTGAAATAAGTAGGAACTTACGGGATTCAACCGTTATATTGATATAGTATAATTTTGTACTAGAAGAGTGAAACATTTTGATGTTTAAATAGAGTGGAACCGCGAGTAACTTCGTCTCTAAATGAAAATTTAGAGGAGGAGTTTTTTTTATACTAATTTTCAGGTGAGATTTCTAAATATAAAAAATTTAAGGGGGCTAAATTTATGTTATATAATAATGCAATTGAATTGATAGGGAATACACCTTTGCTTAAGGTGAATAGTATTTCAGAGAAAAATGGGGCAGAGGTTTTTGTTAAACTTGAAAGATTTAATGCAAGTGGAAGTGTTAAAGATAGAGCAGCACTTGGTATGATAGAAAAAGCAGAGCGTGAAGGGGTATTAAAAGTTGGACAAACTATAGTTGAACCAACTAGTGGAAATACAGGGATAGCACTTGCTTTAATAGGTTCACTTAAGGGGTATGATGTAGTAATAGTTATGCCAGAGAGTATGACTAAAGAAAGAAGAGAAGTTATTAAAGCTTATGGGGCGAAGCTTGTTTTAACTGAAGCATCTAAAGGTATGAAAGGTGCGATAGAGAAAGCAAAAGAACTTGCAGATGAGAATGGATATTTTTTACCACAACAGTTTGAAAATTTAGGGAATTTAAATAAGCATTATGAAACAACAGCAGAAGAAATTATTAAAGATATACCAGATGTTGATATTGTAATTGCTGGAGTTGGAACTGGTGGAACTGTAAGTGGTATAGGTAAAAGATTAAAAGAACTTAATAAAGATATAAAAATTATAGCAGTTGAACCAGCTGATTCACCAGTTTTATCAGGAGGAAAACCAGGGCCACATAAAATTCAAGGAATTGGAGCAGGTTTTATTCCAGCAATATATAAATCAGATGTTGTTGATGAAATAATTAAAGTTACAAATGAAGAAGCTTTTGATACAGCTAGGGCATATGCTAAGAATGAAGGTATACTTGTTGGAGTTTCCTCAGGTGCGGCAATTTTTGCTGGAATTAGTGTAGCAAAGACTTTAGGGGAAGATAAAAAGATTGTTGTAATTGCACCAGATGGTGGAGAAAAGTATTTTTCAGTAGGTTTATACGAGTAAAATTTTAGGAAGTGAAAAATTTGTTCAATAATTTAAAACAAGATATAGAAACAGTATTAAGGAATGACCCTGCCGCAAGGAGCAAGTGGGAAGTAATATTTTTGTATCCAGGGGTACATGCTGTAAATATTCATAGAATGGCTAGTTATTTTTATAAAAGAAATCATTTTTTTGTATCAAGATTAATATCACAATTTGCAAGATTTTTAACAGGGATAGAAATTCATCCAGGAGCAAAGCTTGGCAAAGGTCTTTTTATAGACCATGGAATGGGTGTTGTTATTGGTGAAACTGCTGAAATTGGGGATAATGTTGTAATTTATCATGGTGTAACACTTGGTGGAACTGGAAAGCATAAAGGAAAAAGACATCCAACGATAGGGAATAATGTTATAATTGGTTGTGGGGCAAAAGTTTTAGGCCCTATAATGATTCAAGATAATGTTAAAATAGGAGCTAATTCAGTTGTATTAGAAATGATGCCACATAAAGCCACAGCAGTTGGTATTCCAGCAAAAAATAAGAATAAAAGTAGTGATATTATAGATATAGAAGATTGTAATGGAGTTTGTATATATAATAATATGAATATTTAATATAGAAAGAGATGTAGTATGAATTTAAAAAATAAGATAATAGAGCATTGTAAGAGCAGGGGATTACCTCATATTGGTTTTATTGAATGTAGAAAATTTACTGAATGTTACGATTTTTATAAAGATCGTAAAGAAAATGGACTTCAAAATGAATTTGAAGAAGATGATATAGATAAAAGAATTAATCCAAAACATTATATGGAGGATGGAAAGACAATTATATCAATTGCCTTTCCATATCTTCATTCTTATGATTATAAGGATACAGGTTTTTCTCTTTATACAAGAGGGGAAGATTATCATAATGTTGTACATAAGTATTTAAAGGAAGTCATAGATATTATAGAAGAGTCTGGTGGAAAAGCTATTGGATTTACAGATAGCAATACACTTCCGGAACGGTATATAGCATATCTTTCTGGTGTTGGGTTTATTGGGAAAAATAATATGATTATAACAAAGGAATATGGGTCATATGTATTTCTTGGTGAAATTATTACTGATATAGAACTATATGAAAATGATATTAGAACGTTTGATGAGATAAAAGATTTTAAAGAATGTGGAGAATGTGAAATTTGTTATAAGGAGTGTCCTACAAAATCAATAAATAAAGTGAAAAAAAACTGTAATATATGTATGTCTTATATTACTCAAAAAAAGGAAATTGATGATAAGTTTATAAAGATTATGGATGGAAAGATATTTGGGTGTGATAGTTGTCAGCTTGAGTGTCCATATAACATTGATATCAAATTATCAACGATTGAAGAGTTTAAACCTAAAGATTTTATGGAGAATCCTTTAGTTGATAGTATGATTACTCTTGATAATGTAACATTTAAGCAAAGTTTTAAGGGAACATCTTGCGGGTGGAGGGGAAAAAATACTATAATTAGAAATGCAATGATAAAAAAAGCTATTTATAATAAAGAAGATATAAGTGATATAAAATCACAATCTGATTATATAAATGAGTATAAAAATAGACTTTTAAAGATTAATAAATTATAATAATTTTAAGAGTATGGATAAGAGAAAGGAAGAGTTATAGTATGCAACCATGGATAGCAAAGTTTGTTACATCATTACCAGATGTTATATTTCAGCCTATAGGACGTAAAATAATATCTGATATATTAAGAAAAAATGCAGATATACATATTGAGGGGTTAGATGAAGTTTCAAAAGTTAGAGGACCTATAATATTTATAGGTAATCATCTTAGTAATGCAGATGGACTTGTAATAGATAGAGTTCTTAAAGAAAAATATGATCCTCATTTTGTAGCGGGAGTTAAATTAAGTGGAGAGCCTATGACTAATATAGGAATGAGACTTACAAAAACTATTAATATAACACCTAATTCTGCTGATAAAGAGGCTTTAAAGAGTATAATACAAGCATCAAAGAGTGGAACTAATTTAGTTATGTTTCCAGAGGGAACAAGAAGTAGAACAGGAGAAATGATTGAGGGGAAAAAGGGAATAAACTTAATTGCAAGACTTACAAAAGCAACAGTTATTCCATTTGGGATTCATGGAACAGAGATAATGATGCCTATAAGTAAAACAGGGAATATGGGACAAGAAACATTTAATCATGCAAAAGTTATGGTTAAGTTTGGAAATCCTATAGTATTACCTAAAAAAGACAAAGAAGAAGATAGACGTATTTATGATGATAAGGTTTTAGAAACATATATGAAGGGGATTGCAAATCTACTTCCTGAGAGTTATAGAGGAGTCTATAAGTAAACTAAGGAGAAAATTATGAAAGTAAGAACTAAAAGAGTTTTAGAAGCTTTAAAACTTGAATATCCAGATGCAAAGTGTGAACTAAATTATGAAACACCATTTCAACTTTTAGTTGCAACAGCACTTTCAGCTCAGACAACAGATATTAAAGTAAATGAGATTACAAGTACATTATTTAAAGATTATCCTGATGTTTATTCTATGAGTAAAGTTTCACAAGCAGAACTTGAAAATAGGCTTAAAATAATAGGATTATATAGAAATAAAACAAAAAATCTTATGATGATGTGTGCACAAATAATTGAAAATTTTAATGGAGTAGTACCAAAAGATATGGAGGGACTTACATCTCTTGCAGGCGCAGGAAGAAAAACTGCAAATGTAGTTATGTCTAATGCTTTTGGAGTTCCAGCTATAGCTGTTGATACACATGTTTTTAGAGTTTCAAATAGAATAGGTCTTGCAAATGCTGATAATGTTTTAGATACAGAAAAGCAGTTACAAGTAGAACTTCCTAAAAAAGAGTGGACACTTGCACATCATCTTATAATCTTCCATGGAAGAAGACGATGCTATGCAAGGAAACCTGATTGTAGAAATTGTATGATAAACAAAGATTGTAATTTTTACAAAGAGATTTTAAAAAATGAAAAACTTGGTTTAAAATAAAATATAAAAATAGGACAAGTAGTTTTTTCTACTTGTCCTATTTTTATATTTTATTTAGATTTACTTTTTCTAAGGTTATACAAGAATATATTAAGAGAAGCTCCGATTATTATAAAATATCCAAGTATTGAATAATTATCAGGAACAGTTTTCCAAAGTATAAAACCAAGTATTGCTGTAAATATAACCTGCGTATAAGTAAATATTGATATTTCTTTCGCAGGTGCATATTTGTATGCAATAGTTAATGAAAATTGTGCTATTGATGCAAAAATACCAGCAAAAAGTAATATGACAATCTGCTCAATACTAGGCACAACAAAATCAAATAGCATAAATGGAATTGTTGCTATTATTGAGAAAAATGAGAAAAAGAATACTATTGTATATGATTTTTCTCCAGATGTACTTAGGTATCTTACACAAGTATAAGCACCACCAGCAAAGAATGCAGAAGATAATCCAACTAGTGATGCTATAAGTGTGGCATCTATTTTAAGGCTAGGCTTAACAATAAATAGTACACCTGTAAATGCAACAAGAATTGATATTATATGTATTGGTTTTATTTTCTCTTTTAAGAATAAGTAAGAGAAGATAATTACAACAAATGGACTTAATTGATTAAGGATTGTTGCATTTGATAATACAAGCTTATCGATTGCATAGAAGTTAGCCCAAATTCCAACAGTTCCAAGCGCAGCACGAAGTATTAGCACCTTTCTATTTTTCTTTTGTCCAAGATATGGAGCAGAATTTTTCTTTATAAGATAAAAAGCTACAATACAGCTTACGACATTTCTGAAAAAACTTTTTTCAAATGCAGGCATATCACCTGAGAATTTTACACAGGCAGACATTAGAGCAAATGAAAATGCAGATAATATTATGAATATGATTGCTTTTGATTTATTAGACAAATAAAATACCTCCTTTGATATATCTATATTAAAGTATATGACCTGATGTGAAAAAATACAAATAAACTAAAGCTATACTAATAATTTAAATTAAATTATTACAAAATATATTAAAAAATGGTGAATTATTACATTTTAAGAGTTGGTTATTGTATAATTATTTTAATGATAAAAAGGATAGGTAGATGTTTTGGATAAATTAAAAGGTAAAAGTAAATATGTTTTAAGTTGCTTGGTTCTTATTTTGCTAGCTATATCAATTTATTTAGTTTTTAAAAATACAAAATGGGATTTTCAATTTGGGAATATGACTATAAGGACATTACAATTTATAAATTTATTTATGAGTTTTTTAGCACTTATAGTAATTAGTATATATAATAAGGTTTTTAAAAATGATCAACTATGGTATATAGGTATTTATTTTATTGCATTAATTATAGAAATAATTATATTAATAACTATAGGGATTAATGTTGATGAGTATGCAAATATAATATTTTTAAGGGGCTCTTTTTTTAGATGGGGGATATTAGTTGTTTTTCTATTTAGAAAAAGTAAATTTATAAAATATTTAACATCTTTGAGATATAGATTTATATGGCTAAAAATAATAATTTGTGCAATTACGATATTTATAGCAGTTAAAAATAATAGCTATAATTTTATTAGTATAGAGAGAGCTAGAATTAATGTTTTTGTACCAATAATAGGATTTTGTGTATTTGTAATAGGGCTACTTTATAATTGCAAGAAAAATTTTGAGGAAGATGATACAAAAGGTTTTTTTATAACTATAATGATATTATTTATAGTTAAAGGTCTAGCACATAAATTCTCTAATATTATATTTAAGAATAGAAAATATAATATTGGGGATTTAGTAGATGGTGAATTGTCACTTCTTATGGCTATATTAATTTTTTTATTTAGTATGGCAGTTGTGTTACTTGATATATATGAAAAAGCAAAGGTTGCTAATGAAGAGTATAAATTATTTTATAATATAGTTGATAAAAATGATAACTCTAATATATTTATATATACTAATGGGGATTTAGTTTATGCAAATGGAAGAGCAAAAAAAATATGGCTTGGGAATGAAGACTATAGTGGAGATTTAGAAAATTTAAATAAACTTATATCTGCAGGGAATAAAAATGAAGAAATTGAAAAATTAAAGCGATACATAGAAAATAAAGAGCAGGTCAGTCTTATAATTAAAGATAATAAGGAAAAAAGATATAGTGTAATGTATCAAAGTGTTGGTGAGGTTGATAGAAAGAAGAAATACAAACAATATGATGTGTTTATGGTTAGAGATATCATAGATAAAATTACTCTAGATAATGAAGGAAATAAATTTTGTGCAATAAATAATAGTATAGATGAAATTGTATTTGTATTAGATGAAAACTTTCAGATAACATATGTAAATAAGCAGTGTCAAAAAGAAATTGGATTAAAGGAAGATGTAATTATAGGTAATTATATTAGTAAATTTGCATCTTATGAAATTTCAAATAAGAAAAAAAGAATACTTGGAGCAATAATAAATAATGAAAATAAAATTATTGAAGTTGAAGTTAAAGTCAAAAAGTTGATGGATGATTATGATACTTTAATAGGATATGCAGTAATATGTTTTAAAGTTGAAGATGAGGAAAAAATAAAAAAATTGAGTAATAGAGTAATAGATGCTGAAAAGATAGTATATGAAAGAGATAGCTTTACAAATTTAGCACATGATCTTAGAACACCAATTCATATTATATACTCAAGTTTACAACTTTTAAAAGTTCAAAAAGAAAATATTGATTCAGAGAAATTTAAAGTATCTTTTGAAAAATATGAAAAAACGATAGTAGGAAATGCACAAAGACTATTAAATATAGTTGATGAAATAGCGGATAGCAATAGTGAAGAAGAGTTTAAAAAAGGATATTATAATATTGTTAGTGTAGTTAAAGAGGTGAGTGAATCAATGATGCCTTATATGAAAATAAAAGAAATAACATTTGAATTTACTACAAGTAAGGAAGAGTTTTATATAGAATGTGATAAATCTATGGTAGAAAGAATAATATTAAATTTAGTATCAAATGCAATAAAATTTACACCTATTAATGGATATATTTATATAGAAATATTTTTTGTAAATAGCTGGGTTGAAATATTAGTTAAAGATACTGGGATAGGAATTGATAGAGAATTTGGTAAAGTAGTTTTTGAAAGATTTAAGCAATGTGGAAATATTATTGATGCTAAAAATGGAAGTGGGATAGGTTTATATTCAGTAAAAAGATTAGTTGAACTACATGAAGGGACTATAGATTTAGAGTCTGATATTGGAGAAGGTTGCATATTTACAGTGAAATTACCTGTGAATAAATAATTTTAGAGGGATATATTACAAAATAAACCAATTTATATAAAAAAATATACAATTTGTATTTTAAAAAAGAAAAAATGTTAATAAATGGTTAATTTGGAGAAAAATTAATACTAATGGTGTATAATTTAGAATATAAATAAAAGGTTGGTATGTAATTTGAAGAATTTTGAGGGGAATCTAAAAAAAAGATTAAGTTTTTTAACAATAATTTTATTAGCAATATCTTATATGTTTGTTTTAATAGATAGCAAAACAAATATATGTATTACAATGGACACTATGTGGATAATATATTTTGTGAATATGTGGATGACTGTTTTTGCACTTCTTGTTATATTTATTTATAATAAAATATTAAAAGAGGATGATTTTTTATACATTGCAGTATATTTTATAGCACTATTTTTGGAACTTGGAATAAGGTTGTATAGTAAAAATTTTGAAGGTGGTTTTTTAGCAACAGTTTTTATTGGGGCATTGTTTTTTAGAGCTATGATGCTTATTATGTTTTTATTTAGAAAATCATATATAATGAAAAAAGTTATAGTGTACCAATATAATAAAGTCATAGCAATAGGAATATTTTTTATAATGGCTTTATTTATAGCAGGTAGCAATGATATGATTAGAACATTTAGTGAGACACCCATAAATTTTTGGAGCGTAAGTATTTCAAGAATAATTTTTATTGTTTTAATTTTTGGCGTATTATTTAACTGTAAGAAAAACTATGAAGCTAATGATATAGAAGGTCTAGTTATTAATATAATGGTTTTGATTTTAATTAAGTCATTAGCACATAAGATGTCTAGACTTATATTTTGGAGGCAAACATATAATCCTATAGATTTGGTAAGAGGGGAACTTACATTATTTTTAGCTATAATAGTTATTTTAATAAGTATGATAGTTGTCTTGATAAATACAGTTGAAGATGTTCGCAAGTCAGAGGAAAAATATAGGCTGTTTTATAATATAGTAGATAAGAATGATAATTCTAATGTTTTTATATGTAAAAATAAAGAAATGATATATGCTAATAAAAAGGCAAAGAAAAATTATATGAATGATGAAAATTATGATGGAGATTTAAATGTTTTAAAAGAAAAAATAAATACTAGAGCTAATAAAGACTATAATGATAATGATATGCTTAACTTATTGAAATGTGTAAATGATGGGATAAGTATTAGTACTGTAGTTAAAGATAAAGAGGCTGTTAGGTATAGTATTAATTATCAAAGATTAGTAAATAGGTATGATAGTTATAATACAGAAGCATATAATATTTACACTATAAGAAATATTGTTGATGAAGTAACTTTTGCAAATGAAAAAAAGAAATTTAGTTCAATAAATAATAATATTGATGAAATTATATTTATAACGGATGAAAAATTTAATATATCATATGTTAATAGAAAATGTGAAAAAGAACTTTTAATAGATCAAAATATTTTTATGAATCAAGATATATCAAATTTTTTATATTATGAAGAGCAAGAAAGTTTTAAAAGTATTAGAGGAAGAATAAGGGCTAGAAATGAGAAACTTTTAGAGGTTTTAATTAATATAGATAAATTAACTGATAATTTTAATAATATTATAGGGTATGTTTTTATATGTTCAAAAACTGAAAAAATTAAAAAAATAGAAAGTTTAAGTAAGCGAATAGAGAAGGCTGAGAACATAGCTTTTAAAAGAGATAGTTTTACAAATTTAGCACATGAACTAAGAACTCCTATTCATATTATATATTCAAGTTTACAGTTACTTAATGAAAAAAAAGATAATAATAGTTTAGAAGAATTTAAATTATCTTTTGAAAAGTATGAAAATACAATAAAAGTGAATGCTTTAAGGCTTTTAAAACTTGTTAATGACATTATAGATATTAATAAAATTGATAATGGGTCTTTGGTTGTAAAGAAGGATTTTTATAATATAGTTACATTAATTGAAAATATTTGTGACTCTGCAATACCATATATGAAATCAAAAGAATTAGAACTTATTTTTGATACTCAAGAAGAGGAACGTTATATATATTGTGATAGAGAAATGGTAGAGAGAATAATTTTAAATCTAATATCTAACGCTATAAAGTTTACTCCAAATTATGGATATATATATGTAAATATAAGTTTTGATGAAAACTTTGTATATATTTCAATAAGAGATACAGGTATTGGTATTAAGAAAGAAAAGTGTGAAGCTGTTTTTGAGAGGTTTAATCAATGTGATAATGGAGAACTTAGTAAAAAAGGTAGTGGGATAGGTTTATCACTTGTTAAGACATTAGTTGATATGCATAGTGGTAAAATAGTTTTAAACTCTGATGAGGGAAACGGGTGTGATTTTATCATATCGCTTCCCAACAGTAAAGATGAAGAAAATGAGAGTGCAATTATAAATGGAACCAATAGAGAAATTTCACTGCTAGGAGATATTTCAGTTGAGTTTTCTGATATTGAGTGATAAGGTGACTTTATATTAAAACTTTATAGTGATATAATTATAGGGGTTAAATCAAAAGATTTAAGCCCTATAATTTTTTTGGAGGAAATAGTAATGAGAGTTGGAATTATAATGGGTGGTATTTCATCAGAGAGAGAAATATCATTAAACAGTGGAAAATCAATGTTAGAAAGAATTGATAGAAATAAATATGATGTAATAGAGATTATTTTAAATAAAAAAGAAGATATAATAACTAAAGTTAAAGAGGGAAAGATAGACTTTGCACTTTTAGCATTACATGGTCAGTTTGGAGAAGATGGAACTGTACAAGCAGTTTTACAAACTTTAGATATTCCATATTCAGGGTGTGGTAGTTTAAGTAGTGCACTTTGCATGGATAAGGATATGAGTAAAAGAATTTTAAGACTTGAAAATATAAGAACAGCTGATTGGATAATAGCAACATCTGTAGAAAATATAGATTATAATGCTATTGAAAAAATGGGGTATCCTGTATTTATTAAGCCAAATAGTGGTGGATCATCAGTTGCAACAAACTTTATTAAAAGAAAAGAAGACGTAGAGGCTGCAGTTCTTGAAGCTTTAAAATACGATAAAGAAGTTATGATTGAGCAATATATAAAAGGTGATGAAATAACTTGTCCTATTCTTGATGGAAGGTTATATCCAATAGTTGCTATAAAGCCAAAAGGTGAGTTCTTTGATGCTGTATCTAAATATTCTTTAGGTGATGAAGCTGCAGAAGAGTTTATTATAGAACTTGATGGCAAGTTACAAAAAGAAGTTGAATTTATGGCACTTGAAACATATAAACTTCTTAAGTGCAGTGTATATGCAAGAGTTGATATGATAGTAAGTAATGGAGTTCCATATATATTAGAAGTTAATACGCTTCCAGGGATGACAGCAACAAGTTTATTCCCTAAAAGTGTTGCTAGTGTAGGAATTGATTATACAAAGTTTATAGATTTAATAATTGAAGGTTCATTAAAAGAAAAGAGATAGTATTTAGATAATAAAAGGCTTTACATATTGGAAAATATGTAAGGTCTTTTACATTATATGCATATATTATTTCAAAATTATTAAAAAATACAGATATAAGAATAAATTCGAAAGTTAGCTTATATAAATTGTATTAAGCAATAATTAAAAAGAGGTGTTTTATATGCATAATGATGATGAAAATCAAATATTTTCAATCAATGAAGAAAATGAACGGTTAGATAAAGATCGAAGAAATAAGAAGTTTGCTTATATTGGTCTTATAATTGTTATTACAATTATAGCTATTTTAGCAGCATATTTTTTGAGTGTAAAAAATAATGTTGATAGTTGGAATAATAAAATTTATACAGGTGTAACAATACATGGTGTTGATGTTGGTGGAAAAACAAAGAATGAAGCTAAAATACTTATAGAGGATGGTCTGTTAGAAACAGTTGATGATAAAAAAATAACTATAAGTGCTAAAGGTGAAAATACATCAATAGAATATTCAAAAATAAAGGCGAAATATAAGGTTGATAAAGCAATAGATAGTGCATTTGAAATTGGTAAAGATGCAAGTTTATTAAAAAGAAATTCTTACATAAAAAAGGGAGTTTCTAAAGATGTAGAAGTTGAATTTGGATATGACCAAAAAGTTATAGATGAATATATAGGTAAGTTAAATGAACAAGTTAAAATAAGTCCTAAAGATGCAACACTTAATATAAATGGTGGAGTAATAGATATTGTAAAAGAAGAAAAGGGAATAGAAGTAGATATAAAAAAAGCTAATGAACTTATAAAAAAAGAATTAGATTGTGATGTAGATACTATGAAAGAAAATATAGATATTCCAACAAAAGAAAGTAGTGCAAAAATAACTGAAGAAATTTTATCAGAGATTGATGGTAAAATAGGAGGTTCTAGTACTCACTTTAATGGTGGTGATGTTAGTAGAACAACAAATTTGATTGTAGCAACTGATAATATAAATGGAACAGTACTTCTTCCAGGTGAAGAATTTAGTTATAATGATATAGTTGGAGAAAGAACTGTAGAGCGTGGATTTAGAAGTGGAGCAGGATTTTCTGGAGATGAAGTTGTACAAACTATTGGAGGCGGAGTATGTCAGGTGTCTACAACTTTATATCAATCAATTATTAAATCAGGGATAAAATCAACTGAAAGGTATAATCATTCAATGTCTGTTTCTTATGCACAGCCAAGCGAAGATGCTACTGTTGCATGGGGATATTTAGATTATAAATTTAAAAATATTTATGATACGCCTATCTATATAGAAGGAATGATAAGTAATGGACAAGTTATATTTAATATTTATGGAGATACAGATGAATTAAATGGAAATACTTATGATTTGGTTGGAGTACCAGCAGGGGGAAGTTCAAATGGATATTTTATAACCTATAAAGATGGTGTAGAGATTTCAAGAGAGCGTATTTCAACTGATACTTATAAATAATAGACTGTATACAAAAAATAAGTAATAAAATAAGAATTAATATTAGACAAAATGAATAAATAAAGAAAGGTTTTATAAGTGTATTAAATTTACTTATAAAACCTTTCTTTATTTAAAACCTATGTTAAGGTTAATTAATAGTATTTTTATCTATCTAATGTTTTGCTATAATATAATAAGCGTTATTAAATAATAGAAATAAAAAAGATAGGTGGGAGCATTATGAACTATAAGATGATATGCATAGATATGGACGGAACTTTATTAAATTCTAAAAAGAATTTATCAGAAGTAAATAAGATAGCTCTTAAAAAAGCTTATGATGATGGAGTTCACATAATAATATGTACAGGTAGAAATTCAAGAAGTGCTTTATACTTTGCAAATGAAATAGGTATAGAGTCAGCAGTGATAGCTAATAATGGTGCATTAGTAATAGATGAATCAGGAGAAGTTTTAATTTTTAAGGAAGCTTTAGAAAAAGTACAATGTGAAAAGATATTAGAAATTTCAAATAAGTATAAAACAATTCCTAATTTTCATGCACTTGGAAAAATTTATTTAAATTCAAAGTTTAGAATGTTTATAAATAATATGTTTTTCAATAGAAATGTACCAGAAAAATATAAAATAAAAAATATTTATTTAAAGAAAAGTAGTGAGTGGACTTCTTTATTTGATGCAAAAACAGAAGTTTTTGGAAAATGCATAATGCTTGATCCAAGTAAAAGTAAGTTAAAACAGATAGAGAATGAACTTAAGAATACAAATATGTTTGAATTAACATACTCAGGTAAGTATTGTCTTGAGATAAATAGCAAAGATGTTTCAAAAGGAAGAGCAGTTAAAATGCTTGGGGAGCATTATGGTATAAAAAAAGAAGAGATAATTTGTATTGGAGATAATGGAAATGATATCTCAATGCTTAAATATGCTGGGCTTGGAGTAGCTATGAAAAATGGTACACAGGCAGTAAAAGATATTTCAGACTATATAACAGATACAAATGATAACAACGGTGTAGCAAAAGTTGTTGAAAAGTTTATTTTTAATAAGGAATAGATGATGATAT
>NZ_CAMQRY010000014.1 GCF_947036855.1 uncultured Clostridium sp. | reverse complement strand
GCTTTATTCTTATTCATATCTTCTATTTTAATATCTATACTTGAATTTTTTAAATCTCTCTTATATTCTCTTTCTAGACTAAGTGGATTTTCATAAACTGCTTTAAGCTGTGCCATTGGCTCAAAAAGTTCTCCATCATCAGTTAAAATAAAATGAATATAATCATCAGTTTTTTGAGTTTTTAAAAATTCTTTATCCATAAGACTTTCTAAAGTCCCTTTTAAAACTCTAATATCTTTATAAGGCTTCACAGGAATCTCTTTAACTTTCACTCCATCATCATCTATTTCAACAATACTCACACTATTTTTATGACTTTTTTCTGAAATTGAATACTTAAGTGGCGAACCTGAATATCTAATAGAATCATCATTTGCACTTACTCTCTTTGGTTCATGTAAATGTCCAAGTGCTACATAATCAAACTCCTTAAATATTTTACCTGATATAAATTCAGTTCCACCCATAGTAAGTGGTCTTTGTGAATCACTCTCCACAATTTCAATTTCTTTTAAAATCTCATCTCTACTTTTACTACTATCAAAGTTAATACTTGTAACATATCCATGTGCTATAACTACTGTTTTCTTAGTATCATCCTTATTTTCATTTATATAATCAACAACTTTTTTCATTCCATCTTCATGATTTCTAATCTCTTCATCATCAAAAATCTTTCTAGCTACTGCTGGGTCAAAGTAAGGAAGTAAATAAAAGTTCGTATCATTAATAGTTACACACTCTATATTTTTATTAAGAACCCCTTCAATATGAAGCCCTTGATATTTAACAATATCACTAATAAAAGATACCCTCTCACCACTATCATGATTTCCAGCTATCGCAAGAATAGGTATCTGAAGTTCATTAACTATCTTTCCAAAATACTTACCTAAAAGTTTAACTGCTCCTGTTGGCGGAAGACTTCTATCATATAAATCTCCAGCTATAACTAAAGCCTCAACTTTTTCTTCTTTTAATATTTTTACTAAATCCTCTAAAAAATGCTCCTGACTTTCAAGCATTGAAATATTATTTACAACCTTTCCTATATGCCAATCTGCTGAATGTAAAAATTTCAAAACCAAACACCTCTTTTCTCAAATTATATTTAATTTAATTATACCCTATCAGTTTTAAAATAGTCAGATATTATGTTTAGTAGTTACCCTCTTTTAGATTTAAAACTCACTTAAATCTTCTTAAAATATAAAAAAGAAACAGGCTTCCAAATCAGAAGTCTGTTTCCTTTTAAGTTACAAATATAAATAAAGCCTCTTACCTTTTTATTATTTCTTTGTATCTTCTACAATTTTCCCATCACCAACAGTTATAATTCTATCTGCCTTGTTAGCAATTTTATTATCATGTGTGATAACTACGAAAGTTGTATTATATTTTTTATTAATATCTCTAAGCAGTGCATATATATCATCAGTTGTTTTAGAATCAAGGTTTCCTGTTGGCTCATCAGCAAGCACTATTTTAGGGCTATTAATTAAAGCTCTTGCAATAGCTCCTCTTTGCTGCTGACCACCTGATAAATCAGTTGCCTTATTATTCTTAACTTTTGATAAATCAACTAGCTCTAATAATTCTTCAGCTCTCTCTTTTATCTCTTTAGTTATTTTTTGTCCTGATAGCATATAAGGCATCAAAACATTTTCCATAACAGTAAATTCAGGTAAAAGGTAATGGAACTGGAATATGAAACCAAGATCTCTATTCCTAACTTTTGAAAGTTCATTCTTTTTCATTTTATCTGTTCTTTTACCATTAATATAAATCTCACCATTTGTAGGTTTATCAAGTGTTCCAAGAATATTAAGCATAGTACTTTTACCACTACCACTTTGTCCTATTATTGAAATAAATTCACCTTCTTCGATATCTAGGTTGATATCAAAAAGAACCTGTGTCTTAATCTTTTCACCATATATTTTATTTATGTTTTTAAGTTGTAAAACGCTCATTTTCAGTACCTCCTAGTTATCTCTTATTATTTCCATTGGGTCAAGTTTTAATGATTTTGTTGCTGCAAAAATAGCTGCAACTGTTGCTGCTATGAAAGCTATAATCATACTTATAATTACAAATGTTATATCAAGATTATTTGTTATAACAGGTGTTCCTGTTGGTGTTTTTACAAAGTTTGCAAATAACTCGAATACTCCAACTCCAAGTCCACCCCCTACTATCGCACCTATAACTCCAAGTATTGAACCTTGGTATATAAATATTTTAGCTGAATCACTATTTTTAATTCCCATAGCTTTTAAAATACCAATCTGTTTAGATTTTTGAAGAACTGATATAGCAAGAACTGATGCTATACTCATAATTACTGAAATCATAATGAACACTTGTATTGTCATTGATGAAGAATTTTGTCCACTTAAAGCTCCAAGTAAACTAGCATTCTCTGCTTTCCAGTTAGTAACTTTTAAATCTTTACCTAAGTTTTTAGAAATTCCATCTGCTATTACATTAGCATTGAATATCTCATTTGTAGAAAGTTTCATTTCAATAGAATTAACTTTTCCTGATTCATTAAACATAGCTTGTGCATAGTTTAAATCAGTAACTACCCAAGTATCATTAAGCTGTCCAACATTTAAATTAAGTATTCCACTTACTTTAACTTTCTTTGGACCTTTTGAAGTTTGAAGTGTCATTGAATCTCCAACCTTTAAATTGAATTTCTTTGCAATTCCATTTCCTATTGCAACTTCATCCTTATTCATTGGAAGAGTTCCATTTGTTAAATCTTTTTTTACTCCGTAAATATTTTGACCTTTATCAAAATTCATACCCCTAACAAGAACTGAAGAATTTATCTTATCCACACTTATAAGTGCTGGATTATCTAAAACTCCTGTAACCTCTGTTACTTTGCTCGGATATTCTGATTTTATTTTATTTATAATTGCATCATAATTATCAAATGTATTTGATGAACTCTTAGAACTTACAACTGTAACCTGTGAACTATTTCCTACAGTAGTTTGAATCATGTTACTGTTAACGTTCTTAATAAGAAGTCCTAAAAATATTTGAACTGTAACTCCTAGTGCAATACCTAGTGCAATAAGAATTGTTTGTAGCTTATTAGATTTTAAAAATCTTGCTGCTATCTTTAAACTTATACTCATTCTAATCTCTCCTTTTATCTTTTGTATTTTAACTCTATGTAAAAAAGTTTTATTCGTTTGAAGGCTTTTCCTCTGCCTTAATTAAAAGTATAGTTCATTACCTTAGGTTAGGTTCAAGTACTTTTTTCATCTTTTTTTAAATTTAAAAAGAAAAAGAGCCATAAACCCTTTATTTATCTAGGTTTACAACTCTTAAATTTAGTTAGCATACTCACTATTATGCTTCTATCATTCTATGACTTTTAATAAAATCTATTAAATTTTCTATATCTTTTGGGTTAACTCCCCTAAGTTCTTCTGGAATTATATCAACCTCAACTAAAACTTGCATAAGATTTTCAAGCCCATTTTCTATATCTTCCATATTATTAACTCGTTTTTCAATTTCCTTAACTATCGCAAGTTTTTTCTCTTCTCCCCTTGCTTTAGTAAACATAGCTAAAAGTCCCATCATCTTTTCATGATTCACTTTATAGCTCTCATCTCTAAAAGGATTAACTCCATCTCTTTTTTTATGTTTGTTTATTCTAATATTTTTAACTTCTTCAACAAGATTATCCCAATCCACTCTATCAGAACTTTTTAAAGTATCATCAATAGCATTTAGTGATTCTCTTATAATATTTAAGTGTTTTATTTTTAAATCTATAACCTTTTGTTGATTAGTTATAACTTCTGAAGTTTTCTCCATATCATTTAAATCATATTCTTTAATCTCTGCAATTGAAAACCCTAAAAACTTAAGTGATGTAATTTTTTTAAGCTTTTTAAAGTCCTCATCAGTATAAAATCTATGCATTGCTTCATTCTTATAGCTTGGATTTAAAAGTTCTATCTTATCATAATATCTAAGTGTCCTTTCAGTTACCCCTGCCATATTTGCAAATTCTTGAACTTTATAAAAACTACTCTTCATTATTAATACTCCTTTATTTATCTTTTGTATATTTACTATAAATAAAATAATATCCATTCCCATATATAACTCTATCAAATATTATAAAAAAAGACCACAGAGTTACCTAAGATAACTTTGTGGTCTTTACTACTAAAACACTAATTTATATATAGTTGAATTGATTTGAGGTATTTTTGAATTAGAAAGTTACATCTTCTCCATTATAGATAGCTGTAAATAACTGCTTCATTTGCTCTACTGAAATTTCTCTTGGGTTTGTCCCAGTACAAGGATCTGCAACTGCTGTTACTGATATTCCTTCAAGATTCTTCATGAACATTTCTTCTGAAATTCCATATTCTTTTAATGAATTTGGCATATTCATTTCTTTTCTAAAATCTTTAACAACTTGTACAAGTGATGCTACAAGTTCTTCCTGAGTTTCCCCTGCAAGACCAAGTCTTTTAGCTGCATCAGCATAAGCTTTTCCACCTTTTTCATCTTTAGCATTAAACTGAATAGCTGCTGATAAGTATATAGCATTAGCTAATCCATGAGGAATATTAAAGATTTTCCCTGTCTTATGTGACATTGAGTGAACTATACCAAGTATAGCATTTGAGAATGCCATTCCAGCTAAGTTTTGAGCTATATGCATATCTTTTCTAGCTTGCTCTTGCCCTTTATATGAATTACCTAAGTTTTCAACAACCATTTCGATTGATTTCATTGCAAGTGCATCAGTTATTGGGTTATTAGCTTTTGATACATAAGCTTCTAAAGCATGTGTTAAAGCATCCATTCCTGTATTAGCAACTAATCCTTTAGGCATAGATTGAACAAGATTTGTATCAACTATAGCTACATCTGGTGTGATGTTAAAATCAGCTATTGGATATTTAATTCCTGTTTCATTATCTGTAATAACTGCGAATGAAGTAACTTCTGTAGCTGTTCCACTTGTAGTTGGGATAGCTATAAACTTAGCTTTTTGTCTAAGTTCTGGTAAGTTGAATGGCTTTGCAGCTTCTTCAAATGTGAATTCTGGGTACTCATAGAATATCCACATAGCTTTAGCAGCATCTATTGGAGAACCTCCACCAATTCCGATTATTAAATCAGGACCAAACTCATTCATCATTCTTGTTCCCTGTCTTACAGTTGCAACTGATGGGTCATTTTCAACTCCACTAAATATTGCACTTTCAATTCCGGCTTCTTTTAAATTAGCTTGTATAGCTGGAACTGTTCCATCTTTAATTAATCTCTCTGAACCTATAACAAGTAAAGCTTTTTTACCTTTAACTTCTTTTAAATGGTCTATTGCATTTTCCCCTAGGTATAAATCTCTCGGTATTGTAAATCTTTGCATTGATAAATCTCCCCTTTTACTTTATATTTTAAAACTTTTAAATTTTTAATTACTAATCATGTTCTCTTAATTTGTTTTTTTATTTTGTATCCGTTCGCCGGGTACATTTATATCTTATAACGATTATCAAACAAAAAAAAGAAGGCACTTTTAGGTATGCTACTTACCAAAAAGTGCGCTTTGTGATTTTTACTAGCTTTAAATCTTAAAACTTTTTTTTATTTTTTTCTAAATAAAACTCTAGTTATAAGTTTTGATGATATTGTTTTGTTAATTTATCTTAACTCTAACTATTTTATTTTTATAAACATCTCATATATAATTTAGTCTATAATCTATGAGAAATTAATTTTATGGGAGGGATTTAGATGAAAAAATCAGCTTATGTATTTGGTATCCTAGGTTTTTTATCAATCTTTATTCTTAGTGCTTTTGAAAAAATTATGATGTCTGTCAATTCTTATGGTCTTGATGCTATCACTAGCATATATTTATTCTTCGCAATAAATATAGTGGCTGCTAGTCTTTTAGTTATCACTTATTTAAAAGACAGAAATCATTTCGTACATATATCTTTCAACTTAAACAACAAGGGTGTTGCTTTTTTATATCTAGTAATTTCGATTTTATCAATATTACTACTTATAAATTCAAATAGTTATAGTGCAAATAGCTCAAATGTTTTTGTGGTTTTATCTGATTTTATTCAGTCACCACAATTATATCTTCCTATATTACCAGTTGTAATATCAGGACTACTATTTGTAATTACTAGCAAAAAACATATTCAAAAGCTTTCTCATAAAAAAAAAGTAGGAATTAGGCATGTTGCCTAATTCCTACTTTTTTTATCTATTACTTTTCACCATATATCTTAACTATATTAACTATTGTTTCAACAGCTTTTTCCATTGATTCAACAGCTACAAACTCATGTCTACCGTGGAAATTCTCTCCACCAGCAAAAATATTTGGACAAGGTAGACCCATAAATGATAGTCTAGCTCCATCTGTTCCACCTCTTATTGGTCTTATATGTGAAACTATATCTGCCATTTCCATAGCTTTTTTAGCTGACTCAACTACATGTATAACTGGTTCAACCATTTCTTTCATATTTTTATAACTTTCTATTATCTCAATAACTATAGTACCTTTTCCGTACTTAGCATTTAATTTTTCTTCTATACTTCTAAATAATTCTTGTTTCGCTTTATACTTATCTTCAAAGAACTCTCTTATTATAACTATTAAGTTTGCTTTTTCAATACATCCCTCAACATTCATAACATGAATAAATCCTTCATAATCTTCTGTTTTTTCTGGAACTTCTTCAAGTGGAAGCATAGACATAAACTCATGTGAAACCATTATTGAGTTTATCATTTTATTTTTTGCATAACCTGGGTGAACATTTCTACCTGTTATAGAAACCTTAACTGTACAAGCATTAAAATTCTCATACTCAAGTTCTCCAACATGTCCGCCATCCATTGTATAAGCAAACTCTGCATTAAACTCTTTAACATTAAAATGATCTGAACCTTCTCCAATTTCTTCATCTGGAGTAAATCCAACTTTAATATCTCCATGTTTAATCTCTGGATTATTAATTAAAAATTCCATAGCAGTCATAATCTCAGCAATTCCAGCTTTATCATCTGCTCCAAGAAGTGTTGTACCATCAGTTGTAATTAAAGTCTTTCCAATATAGTTCTTAAGTTCTGGTGAAGAACTTACTGCTAAATGAACATTTAACTCTTCATTTAAAACTATATCTTGCCCCTGATAATTCTTAACTATTTGTGGCTTAACATCTTTACCACTCATGTCTGGAGCTGTATCCATATGAGCTATAAATCCTATTGTAGGTATTTTCTTATCTGTATTCTTTGGAAGAGTTGCATAAACATATCCAAATTCATCAACATGAACATCTGAAAGTCCTATCTCCTTAAGCTCCTGCACAAGTTTTTCTCCTAAGACTAATTGTCCCTTAGTACTAGGAGTAACTCTTGTACTTTCATCTGATTTTGTATCCATTACAACATATTCTAAAAATCTTTCTTCAACTTTTTTCATTAAAAATCATCTCCTTATATATATCTACTTAAAGTTATTATCCTACTTTTTTATAACAATTAAAAGTCTTAACCTTAATACTATAGATAAAATCTATTTCTTTATTTTTTTCACAGTGGCATACATAATAAATCCTATAACAATAACTGCTGTAAGACTTATACAAAGTGCTACTACTTTTAACACACTAAAATGCATAATTCATTTCTCCTACCTAAAGATATTTTTTAAATAATCTTCTAATTACTATAAAAGCAAAAATTGTAATAGCTATTAAAACAGCTAAACTAATTATGATAAACATTATAGTTTCAGTATTAGTACTCATAATATTCTCCCTTACTTTTATCATTTGTTTACACTAGTATTTTACCATCATTTCTCAAAAAAATAAAAAGCGATAAAGAATGATTTTTCCATCATTCCTTATCGCTTTTTATCAGTATGTTAAAATACAAAATTACTCTTCTTTATTTATTACATTTTTAATGTAATCTTTACCCCACTCATCCATAATTTCTAAAAGTGGTATAAGGCTTTCCCCATAACTTGTTAGTGAGTATTCAACCTTTGGTGGTGATTCATTATACACTTCCCTATGAACAATTAAATCTTCTTCAAGTTCTCTAAGTTGATGAGTAAGCACTCTTTGAGTAACCTCTGGAATACAAGCTTTAAGCTCTCCAGTTCTTTTTACTCCCTCTTTGCCTAAGTACCATAAAATAAGCATTTTCCACTTACCAGCAATTATTGAAAGCGTAACTTCCTTTTCACAAGTAAACTTTTTTCCTTTTAAGTTTGGCATTATTTCCACCTCTCTATTCTCTTATCACAGTTCCCTTTTGGTAACTATGTGATAAAAAAGTGCGTACTATTATTTATTTTACTTTACAAGTATACTAAAAACTATCAAGGGGTTCAAACATTAGCTACATAGCTAGTGGAGTGAATTACCCAAAACTAAAGATAAAAATTAAGGAGTGAATATTAAATGAAATTACAATTAGCTATAGACTTAGTAGATACAAAAGGTGCCATTGAACTGGTTAAAGAAGTAGGAGAATTTATTGATGTTGTAGAAATAGGAACACCAGTAGTAATAAATGAAGGACTTAGAGCTGTAAAAGAAATGAAAGCTGCTTTCCCTCACTTAACAGTACTTGCTGATTTAAAAATTATGGATGCTGCTGGATACGAAGTAATGCAAGCTGGAAATGCTGGAGCAGATATCATAACTATACTTGGAACATCTGAAGATGAATCTATCAAAGGTGCAGTAGCAGAAGCTAAAAAACTTGGAAAAGAGATCCTTGTTGATATGATAGCTGTAAAAGATCTTGCTACTCGTGCAAAAGAAGTAGATGAATTTGGTGTTGATTATATCTGTGTTCACACAGGTTACGATCTTCAAGCTGTTGGAAAGAACTCATTTGAAGATCTTGCAACAATTAAAAAAGCTGTAAAAAATTCTAAAACAGCAATCGCTGGTGGAATTAAAATAGAAACAATAGAAGAAGCAATTAAACAGAATCCTGATTTAATTATTGTTGGTGGTGGAATTACTGGAGCTTCTGATAAAAAAGCTACTGCTAAAAAAATGCATGAGCTAATCAAAAGAGCGTAATTTATATGAATACAACAGAGTATTTAAATATAATAATTCAGGAATTAAGTCAATCTGCCAAATTAATTTCTGATATAGAAGCAGACAAACTAGCAAAGCAAATACTAACATCAAAAAAGATATTTGTGTATGGTGCTGGTAGATCAGGATTTATGGGTAAATCTTTTGTCATGAGAATGATGCATATGGGAATTGATGCTTATATAGTTGGTGAAACTACAACTCCTACATTTGAAAAAGATGATTTACTTATAATTGGTTCAGGTTCAGGTGAAACAAAATCACTTGTCCCAATTGCTGAAAAAGCAAAAAGTCTTGGAGGAGTTCTTGCTATAGTTACTCTTTCTCCAGACTCAACACTTGGAAAATTAGCAGATATCATTGTTAAACTTCCAGGAGTTGCAAAGGATCAATCTAAAGGTGATTTTAAAACTATTCAACCAATGGGATCATTATTTGAGCAAACTATGCTATTATTCTATGATGCTATTATCTTAACAATCATGGAAAAAAGAAACCTAGACTCAAGTAAAATGTACGGAAAACATGCTAATCTTGAATAATACTAAAAGATACCTTCCTAAATTTTAGGAAGGTATCTTTTTTATATTTTATTACTATCAATCTATCATTTTAATATTATAAACTTAAATGAGGTAACTCAATTCCATCCTTTTCAAATAGAGCTTTTAAAAATATAAGTTGTTCCCTAGATGAAACTCCTTCCTTCTCCATAAGACTTTTAAAAACCTGCAAACTATCAGCTGCCGCTTTAAATCTTAAAAACTTATCCATATCAAAATCATCTTTATCATTTTTATCAGTTCCATTATTTTTGATACTTGTATAAGTACTAGTAAATTCTATGTTCGCAGTAGTTTTAAACTCTGAAAAATCACCAAGTGTTAAGTTATCCACAGCATATTCAAGGCTATTCTCTTTTTCAGAATAGCCTTCTGAAATACTATTTGGTTTATATTCACCTGTTTTTCTTATCTGTGGCAAAACCTCTCTTCTAAGCCATTTCTTAAACGGAATTGCTTCTTTTTTCTCTGTAAATTGTAAGAATCCATATAAACCTTCCTCATAAAATATAACAAGTTGTGATGCATATTTTATAGAGGGTATTGCCTCACAGGCAATAGCCTTAAATTCTTTAAGATAAGCCCCTTTTAATATTTCATGTTCTTCTCCAAGTTCAAATCCCTCTTTATTAATACATTGAAAAACTGCTTTTGATGCTTCATTATAATCAAAAAGTCCTGCAATATGTGTAGCAATCCAACAAGGTTTACCTTTCCATAAAAATGTACAAACCTTATTCCCTTTAAAACTTTCAATAAATAATCTCTTCATTTTAACAACTCCTTGTTTTTAATAATCTAAGTTGCTATAATAAAACTAATTAAAGTTTCTTATAGCAACTTTGGTTTATATAAAAGGTATTTCTAGTTCTTTTGTTGGATACATAGAAATGCCTTTTTTTCATTTTAATTTTTAAACTCATATAGGTTATCTAACCTATTCTTAGGTTCCGTGTTTTACGCACGGAACCTAGCTACACTTCTTTATCTAAGCTATTCTTACACTTCGTAAAACTCCAAAAAACTCGATTTTTAAGTATTTTTTTATAACTTTTAAAAAGTTATCCACAGCCTACTATTAGGTTCTGTGTTTTACGCCAAGAACCTATCTACACGTCTTTATCCAAGCCAATCTTAATCTATATATAAATTAAAACTCCTTAAAATATTAGTGTTTTTCTGATAATCACTTAAAAGTTATCCACAGGTACTTTGCTTATAATTAGGTGAAGGGTCACCAACCCTTCACCCATAGAAACTCCTTTAAACAAGTCATTATATAACTTGGTTCCTACTTTCTTTTCTATTCTCTAAATCACATTCTATTAACTCTACCATATAATCTTGAAAACTCTTTTCATCAAAAACTAATTGAAATTTAAGTCTTTTATGAAGAAAATCTTCTAACTTTACAGTAACAGTCTTCATAATGTCCACCTCCTAATTTATTTAAACTAATCAAACAATCAACTAATTATTAGTTACTGATATTAGCATAACAATAGCTTATGTAATAAATTTATTTTTATACAAGTTTATTTTATAGCTAAGGGTATTGCCTCAAAGGCAATACCCTTAGTAATTTTTAATATTATAAAAAGAAGCTATTCCTAAGTAATTTAATACTTAAAAATAGCTTCTTAATTTATATATTATTTCTTATTCTTCTCTTCCAAGTCCATGATTATATATTCTTCTATTCTCTATAGACCATAATCTTTCTGAGAAATCTCCAACCTTTGTTTCTGTTACAAGCTTTTTCATATCGTACATTCTTGCATCTATTGTATCTATATAATGTAACATTTCAGCTTCTGGAATCATTGGTTTTACTGGACTTCCATACTCAGGCTCAAAGTGGTGTGATAGTACCATATGTTGTAATAACATCATTTTTTGTCTATCAATATTAAGTTCAAGTCCTACTACTTCTATATCTTTTATTCCTTGAGTTATGTGCCCAAGTAGTGTTCCTTCAAGTGTATATTCATCAACTATTCCTAGCTCTGATGCATTCATTTCTTTAATTTTAGCTATATCATGAAGTATTACTCCTGCATAAACTAAGTCTGTATTTAAGAAATCATATATACTACATATTTGCTTAGCAAGTCTAAGCATTGTTAAAACATGATATAAAAGTCCACCTCTAAATGAGTGATGATTTTTCTTCGCTGCTGGGTAATACATAAGTTTTTCTCTATTTCTATCTATTATCTCTGTTAGAAGAAGTTGAATTTCTTCATCCTTCATACCATTTATAAACTCTTCAATCTCAGCAAGCATTTCCTCACTTGGTATTGGTGCTGACTTAACATAATCTTCTATTACTAAGTTATCAGTTTCATCTGCTGTTCTCATCTTTTCAACTTTAAGTTGTAGACTTCCCTGCCAATTTGTAACTGTCCCTCTTACCATAGTTATATCATTTGTTTTATATAAATTTTCATTTTTCTCATTAACTTCCCATATCTTTGCTGATATTTCTCCTGTCTTATCTGATAAAATGATGTCTAAATATTTCTTATTACTATTATTTGCTATCTTACATATAATAGACTTAATCAGGTAGAATCCTTCAACTCTTTCACCTTGTTCAAACTGTCCTATTTTCTTTTCTAAAACGCTCATATCAATATCCTTTCATTATCCTTAATGCTATAATTATTATAGCAAAAAAATTTAGAAATAAGCCTTAACAAATTTCTCTCTTAATACTATTATTTCACATATCAGAAATTTGTAAATACCTAATTATAAAGATTATAAAGGAGAGCTGTAAACCTATGTTTTTACCTCAAGATGTTCAATTTATTATAGATACTTTTAAAGAAAATTCATACGAAGCTTTTATAGTCGGTGGGTGTGTTAGAGATACTCTTCTTAATCGCGAAATAAATGATTATGATATAACAACAAATGCATTACCTGATATAACTATAAGCCTTTTTGATAAAACCATTCCAACAGGACTAAAACATGGAACTATAACTGTTTTATTAAATAAAGAACCTTATGAAATTACTACTTATAGAGTAGATGGTGAGTATACAGATAGCAGACGACCTGATGAAGTTAAATTTGTTACTCATATAAAAGAAGATTTATCTAGACGAGATTTTACTATAAATGCACTAGCATATAGCCCTTACTTTGGTTTTAAAGATTTCTTTAGTGGAAAAGATGACCTTGAAAAAAAACTAATTAAATCAGTTGGAGATGCTAATAAAAGATTCAATGAAGATGCTCTTAGAATGCTTCGTGGAATAAGATTTGCATCACAACTTAGTTTTACAATAGAAGAAAAAACTTTTGATGCAATTAAATTAAATTCTGAGTTAATAAGACATGTAAGCTATGAAAGAATCAATGTAGAGCTTATTAAAACTCTACTAAGTAATAATCCTAGTGCTGGAATTATAATGCTTTATGAAACTGGACTACTTGAAAATATATTCCCTAGTTTATATTCAAAGTATTTTGATATTCCTCACTTTGAAAAAAATATAAAAACGTTGGATAACCTAAGTGATTTTATACCATCTAAACTTACTTACATGATAAAGTCGTGTTTTAAAGATATAAGCCTTGCTGACTTTAGTAAAGCTCTAAAAAAATTAAAATGTGATAATAAGACACTAACTAATTGCATTTCACTATACAGTAACTCTTTAGGTTACTTTGATATTGATGATATTAGTTCTATAAAGCTCTATTTATCTAACATAGATAAATCACTTATAAATAAAATTTTAAATTATGATAAAGTTATTTGTGATGGTAATCTACAATTATTAGAAAAACAATTTATCATACAAAATATTCTTAAAAATAATGAGCCACTTACTATTAAAGACCTTGCTATAAATGGTTCAGATTTAATAGAAGAATATGATTTAAAAGCTGGTAAAATACTTGGAGATATTTTAGCTTCTTTACTTTTAGAAGTTTTTAAAAATCCAGATATTAATGAAAAGTCTACTCTACTTACCCTAGCAAAATCATTTATAGAGTAAAAAAATAGAGATGCACACTATAGCATCTCTATTTTTTCGTTTAGTTAAAATTGGCTAAAATCTAATATTTAAAATTCATCTTTCTTAGTTTTACCAATTTAACTAATTTTATTCTATTTTTAATTCACTACTCCATATTTAAGTTTTTGTATATAATCATTTATAGCCATTTTACTCTGTTCTTTATGATGTAATTTATGTTGATACATCATATAATCAGCCATTTTAAAAACATCTTTTATACTTTCTCTTGAATTCGTTTTAAAGTGATATCCTACCGATACACTAATTGGAAACTTTCTACTAACAGTACTCTTATTATATACTCTAAAAGTATCTTTAATTTCTAAAACCATTGTAGCTACATATTTCCTTGTTTTATTCTCAGTTATTATAACAAATTCATCTCCACCTGTTCTAAAGATAAAATCATCCTCCATTATAATAGATTTTAAACTTTTACTTAACATCTTAATAACATCATCCCCAAATGAATGTCCTAGACTATCATTTATTTGCTTTAATCTATCCATATCACAGACTATAACACCAATCCCGCAGGCTGATCTATATTCTTTTGCTTTTACTTCAAAATAATTTCTATTAAAACATCCTGTTAAATCATCATGAAATGATTTTTCAGTTAAGTACTCTTCTTTTAACTTTCTTTTATACAAAGCTTCTATAACGCGTCTTATTATTTCCCTAAACGGAAAAAAAACTTCCTTGTCTTTTATATTTTCTATTACATTAAACCCTATAAACACTTTATGATTTTGACTAACATCTACAAAAATATAATCTGAATCACCTATAACATTTAAGATGTTACCATTCTTTAGTGGAAATCTTCTTATCTCACAGCATCCAAGTTCATTATATCCCCTGTATACTATCAAATCTTTTTCTTCTAAGACTTCAAGTGTAAAGACACTATTTAAATTAAATAATTCTTTCATAACATCTGCTGTATAATCTAATGACTCATAAAAATTATTCATACATAAAAGTTTATATAATACACTATTTATCTTGTTACTTATTTTGCAATTACTACAAGCAATTTGTTGTTCCTCAAAAATTGAGCACATAATTTCACCTCATATAATAAGTACCATATACTATATTCTATTCCCATTTAATGGAATATTCAACACTTTTCATATATATTTTTATTATTTTTATTATTTAGTTATACCGCTTATTAAAATTTGTATATTTAATATTTAATTTCCTTATCAAGACCAAATAGGTATAGATACATCTCTGTAACCTTCTTACCTAATATTCTTTCTAAAGTTTGACTATACAAATCTATCTGTATTTTATATCGAGTAAGTAGCTTATCTTCTTCACCTACTTCTACATAATCTGTTTTATAATCTATAATCACAACACCATTCTCGTCTTCAAAGAAACAATCAATTATTCCTTGAAGTCTTAACATTTCATCTTTATAAATTTCCTTATCTAAATCATCATATAAATCTATAACCTTATATTCTCTAAAGAAAGGTAGCTCTCTATAAATTTTATATCCATTTTCTCTTGCCCTAAGCAATCTTTTTCCTATTTCAGATTTAAAGAAATTACTTATTTTAAACGCATTTACAGTATCAGCTTCTTCATCTGTTAATAATTCTTTTATAACCATTTTACCTACAAGCTTTCTTATATCTGAAACTGAAGTTTCATCAAAATTAAGATGCATCATTACAAAGTGCATTATAGTACCACGCTCTGCTGGAGTTATTCCTTTTTTCTCTCTCATAAAACTTGGTAAGTTTTCATCTGTTTCAAACTTAGTTATAGCAACTTCTTCTAATGCATCATTTTCTATATCTAAAGTAATATCATCCTTGCTTAAATCTAATGGCATATTAAAACTTTCAAGTTCTTCATCTTTAAATAGATTAATTACATTTTCATCATCAAGTGCTTTCTTCTTTAAATCTGATACTGATATATTAGATGGAATATTACATACTCCTTCAAATTTATAATTAAAGTTTAATCTCTCAAGAATTTCTCTTCCAATTTCAACTTCAGCTTTTTCAAGGTCTAAAACATCTTTTTCTTCTTTTTCTTCTTTTGCAGTTTCAAGAAGGTCTGCTCTTTGCCAAACTTTTAATTCCCATTTTGACATATCACCTGTATTTATAATCTCTTTACCTTCTCTAATTAATCCTCCATCTGGATGCTTAGACATAGCCATTCCTATCCAATCTATATAAGTCCCATTTTTCGCTGTAAGCTTACTTGGGTCTATTTTACTGCCCTCTGAAAAAGTTCCAGCCTCATACCACTTTGCAAATTTCTTTTCTACATCACGAAGTCCACCAATTATAATTAATTTTTCCCTAGCTCTTGTTAGTGCAACATATAAAATCCTCATTTCCTCTGATAAGATTTCAAGTTTTGCTTTATTTTTTATAGCAGTTTTTGCTATCCCTGTATATCTATTATGAGTATCAACATTAACAACATCTACTCCAATTCCAAACTCTTCATGATATAAAATATTTTTGTTTAAATCCATCATATTAAATTGTTTTCCTGTTGCCGCAAGGAATACTACTGGGAACTCTAATCCCTTACTTTTATGAATACTCATAATTCTAACAACATCTTCATTCTCACCAAGTATCTTTGCTGAACCTAAATCATTATTTGATGATTTTCTCATCTTATTTATAAAGTTTATGAAATTAAATACACCTTTAAAACTTGTTTCTTCATACTGCTTCGCTCTTTGGAATAATATTTTAAGATTTGCTTGTCTTTGTGGTCCATTAGGCATTGCTCCTACATAACCAAAGTAAGCTGTATCAGTATATAAAAACCAAACAAGTTCATCTATTGGTGTATACTCTGACCTATCTCTCCATAAATTTAATTTATCAATAAAATATTTACACTTAGTAACAAGTTCATCAGATGCTGATGTTTCACCATTATAAATCTTTTGAACATTCTCATAGAAATACTTTCCCTTTTCTATAAGTCTAACTTCTCCAAGTTCCTCTGCTGTAAATGAGAAAACTGGTGATCTAAGTGATGCTATAAGGTATATATCTTGCATCGGATTATCTATAATATTTAAGAATGACATTATTGTTCTTATCTCAGTTGTATCAAAATAACCTGTTCCTGTATCTGCATAAACTGGTATACCAACATTTCCAAGTTCCTCAACAATTCCACCACTCCAAGCTTTTGTTGCTCTAAGTAAAATTACTATATCTTTATATTTAAGTTTTCTATATTTTTTAAGTCCTTTATCCCAAACAACATAATTCTTCCCATCTGCTCCTGACATAAGTTCCTGTATTCTTTTTGCTATTATCCTTGCTTCAAACTGTGAGTCTTCTAAATCTGCTTCATCATTTGAGCCTTTATCACTGTCTTCCCCCTCATCCTCTGAGCTACTTTCATAAGATTTTTCCTCATCAATAGGACTTCCACTCTTATCAAAAATATGTAACTCTGTTTCAAGTAAGTTATATGAATTAAGATGACTCTCTTCCTCTACAACATTCCCCTCTATTTCACTATATGGAATCCCAAGATTAAGTCTTTCTTTTTCATCATACTCAAGTTCCCCTATTTTCTCACTCATAAGTGTTTCAAAAATATAGTTAGCTGATGATAAAACTTCTTTTCTACTTCTAAAGTTTTTAAATAGCATTATCTTTCTATTTTTATCACCATCATCTTCACCATATTTATTATACTTATCTAAAAACAGTTCAGGTTTTGCCTGTCTAAATTTATAAATACTTTGTTTTACATCCCCAACCATAAAAGCATTTGGATTTTTAGGGTCTGTTCTTCTTGAAACCATATCAACTATCTTTTCTTGAATACTGCTACTATCTTGATATTCATCTACAAGAACTTCAACAAATTTCTCCTTAAATTCTTTAGCAATAGCTGTTGGATTTGCATTCTCTCCTTTATTAATATCATCAACTAAAACCTTAAGAGATAAATGTTCTATATCATTAAAATCTAATATATTTTTCTCTTTTTTCTTTTCTGAAAATCTATTTTTAAAATCTATAACAAGCTCACCAAGACATTTTATAATAGGGTACATATAGTTTATACCCTTAATTATTTCATCAATATTATCACTTGGAACTGATTCTATAAGCTTTGTTATTTCTTTCTTTAATCCATCTCTTGCCGCTTTAATTTCATCTTTAAGATTTATATCTTCAACAAGTGCTTTCTTGATAGTCTTAATTCTAACAAATTCAATATTGCCAAGAGCCTCATATATAGTTCCAATATCATTTGAACTTAAAGTGTGTTTTACATTATTTATATAAGCTAAATCTGAATCTAAAGTTTCTTTATATGGCTCAAGCCAAGAATTTCCAATACATATATCTATAAGTTTTTGATATACATTAATAGCATTATAAATTTCATCTGACAGCGTTTCTATGATTGTTTCAACCCATTTAGTTTTATTTAAAGCATCTATATCATAAACGTTATACTCTTCTGCTTTTTCCATAAGCCACTTTTCTGGTGATGGTCCACTCATAACAAATCTATATAATCCAAGTATTTCTTCTTTTATTTTCTCATCATTATTTCCACTAGCAAATGCATCTATTAAATCTAAGAAAGGCTTACTTTGTTCTTCATATTTATCCTCTAAAAGTTCTGCTATAATATCATCCTTTATAATTGATGCTTCTGCATCATCAGAAATTCTAAATCCAGGGTCTAAATCTAAAAGGTGATAATTAGCTCTTATAATATTTAAACAAAATGAGTGCATAGTCATAATATTAGATTTACTAAGAAGTGATAACTGTCTTTGTAAAACTTCTGAATCTGGTTTTTCTTCTAAAGCTTTTGATATAGCATCACCTATTCTCTCTCTCATTTCTGCTGCGGCAGCATTTGTAAATGTAACAACAAGTAGTTTATCTATATCAACTAATGCCTCCCCCTCTGTTAGCATTTTTATGATTCTTTCAACAAGAACTGCAGTTTTTCCTGAACCAGCAGCTGCTGCTACAAGTAAATTACAATCCCTTGTGTAAATAGCCTGTTTCTGTTCATCTGTCCAAGTATCTCCCATTTTTATCTCCTTCTAATCTAATTATTTATTTCAAATTTCATCTTTTCTAGTCAAATTCTACTATTCTCTACTTATATTATAGCCAAATCAAAACATCTAAACAATTTACTTAATATAAATTTGAACGTATAATATATTGGTATACTATTTGTATATATTTTTTGTTCAAGATTGACAAAATTTTAACTATTCAATTTACCTTAAGGAGGATAATATGAATTTTTATAAAAAACTTACACCATTTAATAAAGTATTTTTTATTATATTTCTTCTAATAGATATAATTTTATTTATGATTCCAGCCTTTACACAAGGCTCTATGTCAATATTATTTACACTTCCTGCTATAATAACTTTTATATGTAGTGTAAGTGGAATACTAATGGCTATATACAACGCTGAAGCATCACTTCATTTCTTTATATGGGGGCTTGTTAATACAACTACATATACATATATAACATTTATTCAAAGCTTATATGGACAAGTAATTGTTACAGCTTTTGCAATAATTCCTGTTCAAATAGTAGGTTTATACATTTGGACTAAAAATTCAAAAGCTAATGGTGGAGAAAGTATAAAAATTAAAAAATTCACAAAAAAACTATGGATTAACCATATAATCTTTTTCGTGCTTGGTTCAATTTTATATGCTTTCTTTTTATTAAAGCTTCCATACTTAATAAATTACTTCTTTAGTATAAATATTAGTTCTGATAAACAACCTATAATGGACTCTATCAATGCTATTGCAACACTTCTTGCAATGTATACTGGAGCACAAAGATATATAGAGCAGTGGCTATTTTGGATTATTGCAAATACAACTGGAATAATAATATTTATTATTTCATTTATGCATTCTAGCAGCCTTTCAATTGACTCAATATCAACGGCTATTATGTGGTTACAACTTGAAATTAATACATTCTATGGATACTATCATTGGAAAAAATCTCTTGCAAAATAAGAAATATTTTCTTTAGTTTTTAATTTTGTAATCTTATTTTAATTGAGTTTTTATGCCTTTTAAGGTATCATTTCAAATAGATTAAGAGTTTATAATATTTAACTTTAAGGAGATTACAAATGAAGAAACTGATAGTGATACTTATTATAGTTCCACTTTTAGCACTTATAGGATATACAGCTTTTATTTATGTACAAGCTCACGAAATGACAGGAAGTGTAAGTGTAATCAATAATGCACAGGCTCAGACAAAACAAAATTATATACCTAGAATTCCTATTCCAACACAGTTCCCAGAACAGCCTGAAAGTCCAATGCCAGCAGCAGCTGCTGCTTATGCAGGAACTTGGGTAGTTACAAATGAAGTAGTTGGACATGAAGAATTCCCTGCTCCTATGGCACAGACATATGGAGTTGGTAAAACTATAATAATTGAACCAAATTACTTTAACAACAACTCAGAAATGTATCCACAATCAATGAAAAATCCTCATTATAGCATAATGTATCCTAGTGCTGAAGGACTTAGTGTAAGTTTCCCTTATAAAGGTGGTGGAGCTATGGGCGCTATCTATCCTGGAATTGAAACTTTAGTAGTTAATGCTCATGGAATAACTACTAACCCAGCTCCAAGATATAACTTTGCTGATCTTTACCTTGATGGTGGATCAATCATAGTTAACTCAAATGGTTACTTATTTAGATGTGTTAGACAAGTAAAAAAATAAAACAGTAACAAAAAGAGTTACCAAGCTTCTTAAGTTTGGTAACTCTTTTATTATACTAAAACACAAGTTTTTTTATCTTCTCTTAAAATTCTTTCTTCAACCATCTCGAACATCCCTCTATTTTCATCAAATACAGTTCTATCAATAACAATAGTTTCACCAATACCAAAACTAAAAGATATTTTCTTTTCTGAAACATCTACTTTATAGACATCATTAAAGCTATAATATTCTTCAACAAAACTATCCACAGAGTATATCCCTGTCTTAAATATATTAAGTGTTCTATTTTTTGGCTCACTAACTTTAAAATCTAATCTTGATTTTTGACTAACTTTAATATAAACAAATCCAATTAAAACTGATGTTGAAATTACAATAGCTCCTGCTTTATTTCCTCTTGATAAAACACTTCCAAGCATTGCAAATAAAAATAGAGTATATGGCACATAAAGTTTATCAAAGTTTTTTACAAAATTATAAACTTCTATATATTTATTTTTAATAATACTTCTAACAACATCATTAAAATCTTCTTCAACTTCTATTGAGTCATCAAAAGAAAGTTCTTTTTTCCCCATTTCAAAATATTCATTTTCAAATTCAAGCTCCATTCTCTCTAAAGCAATTTCTACTCTTCCAGGTTTAAGCTCTTTCTCTTCATCAATCAAAATATATTCTTTACCATCAGCAAGTTCTACTATTAAAGCATCATCAATTAATCCTTTAATTTTAAATCCACGAAGATTATATCTTGCAAAAGATTTACCGACTTTTTCTTCTGCATAAAATTTATCTAAATCTATTTTTAAACTAGCCTCTCCCGCTGAGTTAAATTCTGTTTCTGTTTTTTTTGTTCCAAAAATCTCTGCTTCTCTTCTTGCAAATAAAACTTGTATAAAAGCTCCTGTTGCCACAACAAGTATTACTGCTACATATGGAAATTTAATATTTGTAAAAACACTATGCCCGTACATTCCCATTAAAACTATAGTCATTAAAAGTGAAATATATAAAATCTTTTTTCCAAAAATAAAAGAAATCATAGACTTCCATTTTCTATTAAGCGCATTATGTTTCTTTTTTAAATATATATCTAAATCCATTTTCATATGCTCCCCCCTATACTTTAAAACATTCTTTTTACATACTTATAATTAATCTTACGATATAGATATTAAGCAAATGTTTAATATCTATAAACTTACTGAAAAATTTCCAGTAATCTTCTAATAAAATTTATAGATGTTAAGGTTATCATGTTATTTTCCTCCATTGATATTTAAATCTAATTCAGTTAGAATAAACATCTGACTTGTTGGCACTTGTGCTTACAAGTCTATTATTTTAAATTTCTTCTACTATTTATAGTAGAAATATAGGAGGTCGTTACATGACATTTTTCAAAAAATACTCGTCTTTTCATAAAACATTTTTCTTAGTATTCGCATTAATAAATATATCTTTATTTATTGCACCATTATTCTTTACAGGTTCACTTTCAAGCATTTTTAATTTTGCTTCAATTATTGGACTTATATCTACATTCGCTGGGCTTTTTGCTGCTATATATACAGCTAGAGGTGAAGTTCTTTGCTATCTTTGGGGATTCTTAAATGCCCTTGTATATATCTATATTGTTTTTACTGGAGATATGTATGGACAGGCAATATTATTTACATTCTTTAAACTACCAATGCAAGTAATTGGTTATAAAGCTTGGAAGAAAAGCCTTGCAAACTCAGATGATGATGTTGTAGAAGTTAAAAAGCTTACAAATAGAAACTGGGTAACTCTTGTTACTTCATTCTTTGTAATTTGGATAGCCTACGGTATATTCTTAAAATTCTTACCACAGATATTTGACTTATTATTTAATAAAACTATAACACCTGACTCAGATTTTATTGTTGACGCTTTAGCATCTACTTTAACAATCCTTGCAGTTATCTTATCAACAAAAAGATTTATGGAACAATGGTATTTATGGCTTAGTGCTAACTCAATTGGAATATTATTATTTACAATTTCTATAATTCAAAATAAAAGTTTTACTCTAACAACATTTGCTGGAATGATTATCTGGACACAGTTCACAGTTAATGCAGTTTACGGTTATATAAATTGGAGAAAGCTGAATAGGAAGGCTACAGAAAATGAATATAAAAACAATAAAAAAGAGGAATGTATAGCTACAATTTAAAGCTAACATCCCTCTTTTTTATTTATCTAATTCTTCCCCAACATTCATTGCAATTTTCTCCCAAACTTCTTTTGGCTTATCTTTTTCAAGTTTTCTATATTTGTTTCCTGGCACAGTTGTATCAAACTGGAATATATGAGCATATGGAGAGTTTTCATATAAATATTCTTTATCCGTATCATATGGCTCAAGTGCTATATTTCCACTAATCATATCTGTACAAAGTTCTATAACTTTATCATTAACATAGTTTCTTAAAATATCAAATTGTTTTTCTGTTATAAGACTGTCCTTATTTCCAAGCTTTCCACCCTTGATAAAGTTTGCTGGAATAATCATAGATGATTTCCCTTCTTCAAGCTCATTATCCATTGATAAAGCAATCTTTGGATCTTTAAGCATAAGTCCATCAAACTTAAGCTTTTTAAGAATTTCTATTTCAATTTCTTCTTCTGAAAGTTCTTTTTTACTTGTTATCATAGGATCATCAAGTCTAAAGTAGAACATAGCTCCTGGCATAGCCTGTTTTTGTATAATTCTTTCAGAATTTTTTAGTAACACATCAAGATACACAAGCAGTTGAATTTGAAGCCCATTATAAAGTTTATTCATATCAAATTTTTTCTTCCCAGTTTTATAATCTATAATTCTTATATATGAATTACCATCTAATTCAAGAGTATCTACTCTATCAACCTTTCCAATTAAATAAACTTTTTCACCTGTTGGAAGGTCAACTTCAATCGGCTCATCATCTCCATAACCGAAACCAAACTCATTACTAAAAATCTCAAACTCACTTCTTCTCATCTGCTCTGCAATAGTCATAACAGACCTTGTTAAAATCTTTTTATATCGTTCAGTCAAATACTTAAATCTATTACTACTATTCAATATAGAAATTTCATTATTGTTAATCTTATCATTAACAAGATCATTAACCATTCCTCTACATTCTTTTTTACCTAAATCACTCCATCTTTTTTCCTTTGATTTAATATCGTTAGTAAAATCATCTAAAACTTCATGCATAAAGCTACCAAGGTCTGGTGCTGAGAACTCATATAACTTTCTATCCTTAGCCTTAAGCCCATACTCTATAAAGTAAGCAAATGGACACTGTGCATATCTCTCTAGTTTAGAAACTGAAAACATAAGCTTTCCATTATCAGAACTATATAAATTTTTAGCCATTTCCTTTGAAATGCTATTCTCTATATTAGAATATTTAAGCCCTTTAACTACATTATCAAGTTTTACATTCCATTTTTCATCATCATTATAATATTTATATACCTCATCCCAATGTGAACCAGGTTCTTTATGTTCAAAATCTCTTCTTATAGCTGAAATTAGCTCATTAAATGTAGGTGATTTAGAACTTACATCATAAAACTCATCCCTATTTCTTGAAAGATTATATCCACTACTTTCTTCTTTAAGTTTTGGAAATATCTTTTTAATTCTATGAGTTATAACAGATGGTCTCATAGCTTTACCCTCAAAATCTGCAAGAGGATATGATATAACCATATAATCCCTAGCAATAGTTAATGCTGTATAAACCATAAACTGTTCCTCAAATGCTTGTGTTCTTGTATCTGCTGCAAGTTCCATCCCAAGTTCTTTAAGCATATTTCTATCTCTATCAGATAAAATACCCTCCTCAGCACCTGCTGATGGTAAAACACCATCATTAGCCCCTACTATATAAATAGCTCTTGCACCTCTACTTTTAATCCTTGTTATATCACCAATATTAACTTGGTCTAAAGCAACTGGTACAACACCCATCTCATATTTAGAAAACCCAACATTCAATATTTTTATAAATTCTTTCTTATCAACTTTTTCATCACCTAAAACATCAACAGATTGCTCTAAAACTTCCATAAGAATATCTAAAATTTGAGAATATTCCTTAACCTTACTCGGCATTTCCTTCTTCTCAAACTCTTCAACCTTATCCTTAACTCTTTGAAGCACTCCTGTATCATTTAAAAACTCATAAAGTGCAACTGCATATTCTTTTAAAGTTCCCTTCTTCCTACATTTTTCTTCAAGCTCACGAAGTGGTTCTTCAACATATGATTTAATATCATTTATGGTATTTAAATACGTAATTTTTTCCTCTGTTAATTCCTCTGCTTTAAAACTGTTAATACTAGCATAATCCCAGTTTTCAATTTTCCACTTATCACCCTTAATTCCATATGCTAAAACATAGTTCTCTAAAATATCAATATTTTCTCTATCTATTCCTGTAAGTCCACTTTTAAGATACTTAAATACACTTTCATATGACCAATTTCTATTTATAATATCAAAAGCTGAAGTAACTAAAATCACAAGTGGATTACTAGCAACATCAATTTTCTTATCTATATAATAAGGAATTTCATAATCCTCTAAAATTACAGATGCAACTTTTCCATAAGCATCAACATTTCTACAAATCACTGAAATATCTCTAAACCTATAATTTTCTTCCCTAACAAGTCTTAAAATATCCTTTGATATAAACTCAATTTCATCATAACTATTATTTGCTCTATATAATCTTAAGTTTTCAACTTCATTATTATAAGTCTTAAATGGATAGCTATAAATTTGCTTCTCCATATGAGCTAGCTCCGGATTATTTTTAAATCTATATGGTACTTCAGTTTTAATATTATGATATCCTTTAAATCCTATATTATTTTCCTCAATAGCTTTGAGTAATCTCTTTTCAGTTTTCTTAGTAACACTATAAATATCACTTTCTTTTAAATCATAACTCTCACTACCATCACTCATTGATAAAGTTATGTTAACCGACTTAGCCTTTTTCATAAGCTCAATAATTATATCCATCTGCTGTGGAGTAAAAGTTGTAAACTCATCAATCCATATATCTGCCCCTTTGCAATATTCACTATCTTTAAGCTTTTTCACTAAAAGTGCAAGTTCATCCTCACCATCAATATAAGCTTTATGTAACCTCTTGTTAAACCCTCTAAAAATCTTTTCAAGGTCAGATAACTTATTCACAAGCTCCGGATCTGAAATATCATTTATCATTGTTAAAAGAACTTCTTCATCAACATTATATTTTTTAAACTCTGTAACAAGAGTAGATATAATATCTATAAAACCTTCTTTTTTAGCAGCTACACCAAAAACTTTCATATCTCCTATAACATCATCTAAAACCTTATGAATAAGCATACTTTTTGCAGCATCTTTAATACTTCTCCTTGTAACTCCACCATCATTATTAAAAACTCTATTTGCAAGTCTTTTAAAACTTAAAACCTCGGCACTTAAAACACAACTTTCTCCAATCATACCAAGCATTTTATTCTCAGTTTCAAAAGTAAACTGCTCTGGGACAATAAGAATCTTTTTATTATCTGAACCTTTTTCTAAACTTTCTTTCATTTCATTTATACAATATAAGCTTTTTCCAACACCAGCTCTACCATATATTATTTTTAATGCCACTAGTTTCACCTCTCCCTCAAAATATCTACATATTTTAATTATTGTCTAATAATATAATTTTACACTTATTCTACTTTCTATAAAATAAATTCTTTTAATTTTTTAAAAATCAGTTCTATAAATCTGCTTAACACATATATATTATGTAAAGATATTAAATTTAAAAAGTAAATATATTTTAAAATAAGCCAATAAACTGTAGTCCCCCTATAGTTTATTGGCTTATTTAACTTAAACAAATCTTGGTGAAGATATAAGTTCCTTTTTAACAGCTAGCACACCATCTTTAGTAGATTTTATAACCCACTTAACCAAAGCTATTGTCCCATTTTTAATTTCAATACAAGTTACTGTATATGGTAATACGCAGCATCCACAATTAAAATATTGAATCTCATTTTTATCTGGAAATATAGTATTATGTGTATGCCCTATAATCACCGATTCATTATTTTCCTTGCACCACTTATAAACTCTATTATCAACACTTTCTCTAACATTATCACATTTAGCAGGACTAAGTATTTCCTTAAAAGATAAAACCCCATTTAAAAAGCTCCAAATATATCTAACTAAAAACTTAGATGCAAAAGCAAACTCTGAGCTTATATAATCAAGCTGATGTCCATGAAAAACTAATACGTCTTTACTTTCTGAAAATTTAAGCAAAAGCCCTTCATGAATTTCTAAATCTAAATAAAAATCTTTTAAAAGTTCATTTTTACTTTTTTGAATATTATTTTTGAATTTTTTCTTAGCCTTTTCATCATCATGATTTCCATAAATCATATAAAATCTATTATCCTGTTTAAATTGATTGAAAATCTTATATTCATCAGTATGTGCAAAATAAATATCATTAATATTTTTAAACTTCCATAATTCATCACCATCACCATCTTCAATATACGTAAAATTTTCATTATAATAATACCTAAGTGCTGTAAGATAAATATTAACATTAGGATATAAAGCATCTTTAAAACTACCATCTCCTCTATGGCAATCACTAAATATAACTAACCTATCTGAATTTTTTATATTTAAAACTTTCACATTGCTTTTTAATTTACTTATTCTATCAATTCGTCCCATAAAATACTCCTAAGATTACTATATATATTTATATGATTATTTATTCAAAAATAACTTTAATATTAAAATATATTAACTATTATAAATCTCTAATCGTTTCACTAAAAAAGTATGACATAAATGCTTTTTATAGGTTACTTTTTTATAAATTGTGAATATCTCTTTAATTTTCTTTGAAAAAGTGTTAATATATATATTAGAAAGAACATTAATTAAACAAAAGAAAAAACATTTTATTGTATAATTATGCAACAAAAATGAATAAATATACGAAAGGAGAGAACTTGACTCTAAAATTGATTATTAATCTTTTTTAGATATAGGAAAATTATTATGCAAGATTCATCGCAAGAAATTTTATTAGACGATAACAAAGAAAAGTACAAAATCTCGTTTATCAGTTTTGTAGGAATTATCTTCATCACTGTTTACGGATTGCAAAACGCTCAACAGATTTACTATCAAATGGGGTATGCAGCAATTACTTATGTAATTATCGCAGCACTACTTTATTTTATTCCATACTCATTTATAGTAGCTGAAATGAGTTCAGCATTTAAAAACAAGAGTGGAGGAATTTACTCGTGGATGTCCGAGACAGTAGGAGAAGGGTTTAGCCTAGTTGGAACATTTATTTGGTATGGAGCTTTCGTAATCCTATGGTTCTCTGTAACAGTTATTACTGTTAACCTATCAGTTGCCATTTACGGAACAGATACAACTTCAACATGGCATATGGGTCATTTATTTAACTCACCTGAAACAATCGCTATAATAGGAGCAGCATATATCATAATAGTATCATTCATCTCTACTAGAGGACTTAAAAGAATGACAGTATTATCAAATATCTCAATTGTTACAGTAATTATTTCACATATTTTATTACTTGGTGGAGGACTTGTAGTTTTCGCTTTATCTGGATTCCATTTCGCACAAGGATTTGATTTCCATCATATACAAAATTACTTCTATGGACCAAACCCAAGCTATGCCTCACTTTTACCAGCAATAGCATTTATGGTATTTACTATATTCGTATTTGCAGGAATGGAAAATAGTGCAGGACTTGTTGACCAAGTTAAAGATGCTAAAAGGAATGTACCTAAGGCAATTATACTTTCAACAATAATCATAACAATCTTATATATTGCAATCATTATCATAACTGGTATGGTTGATAACTGGAATACAACTTTTGGTGGTGGACATGTTAATCTTGGAAACTATTCAATTTATATAATACAACAACAATTTTATAGATTTGGTTCATTATTTGGAATGTCACAAAGTGCTTCTATAGGAATAGGAATGTGGGTTAATAGAATACTTAACATATTAACACTAATAGGTTTCGCATCTATGCCACTTAGAATATACAGCCCTATAAAACACCTTATGGAGGGGTTACCTAAAGGAGTTATTCCTGAAAGAATAACTAGACCTAACTCACATGGACTTCCTTCAATGGCTATATTAATTCAAACAGTTATAGTTGCAGGATCTATCCTACTTCTTGGATTTGGTGGTAGCTCAGTATCAGAATTATTTAATAAAATAACTCTGATGTCATTTGTAGCTGGTACTATACCAATATCATTTATTATCTTTGCTTATATTAAGTTTAAGAAAAATGATAAAATTGTAAAAGAATATGAGTTCTTTAACAAAAAATGGGGAATAACTGTTGGAATCATCTGCTTTATAGCAGTAACATTTACAAATATATTCTCAATAATTCAACCAGCACTTAGCGGTCAATGGTCTAATACTATTTGGGTTGCTATGGGACCAGTCCTATTTGGTGGAATTGGATTTATACTTTATTTAAGACATAAAAAAAGAATGAAAAATAGTAATATATAAAAAAAAAGAGACTGCAACGCAGTCTCTTTTTTTTATATTTCAAATCAAACTATTTCAAAGGTAATTATACTTTAAATTATAATGAATTTTTTCTTTCACTATTCTTCACTATTTAGTAAACTTCTACATCTTTAATTCCAAAAACTAGAATTTAGTTCTGCATAAAAATACACTTGTCCTCCACTGGTGAATGTACTCTAAAAAAATATTTATTGTTAAATATTCTTATGTTCTATATTTTTTAGCATAAATTTATATTTAATATGAAAATTATTATCAAAATTAATATTTT
>NZ_CAMQRY010000013.1 GCF_947036855.1 uncultured Clostridium sp. | reverse complement strand
GGTATTTAAGTTATCAAAATAATTAACTAATTACAACACCTGAATAGTTACTAAAAATTATATATCATTCAAAAATATTTAATATTATTATTCTGTAAAAATGGTAGATAAAGTTAGTGAGATAGAATATGATAAAATTAGTATTATATAGAGCAAAGGCATCCTATAAATAGGGTGCCTTTAGTTATGTCTATCTTTAAGGGGATTTCATAGATAGTAATTTAATCTAAATTATACTAGTTAAATTTAAGGGGGACAATTAAATATGAAGGAAAAAATCAATGGATTTTTTAATGATAAAAAGTTTTATAAGACGCTTTTTGTTTTAGCATTGCCAATAATAGTGCAAAATTTACTTATGTCATCACTTAGTATGGTGGATACTATGATGGTTGGAGCACTTGGAGATATACCAGTTGCAGCTGTTGGAATAGGAAATCAAGTGAATTTTCTAGTTCAATTATTTATGTTTGGTATTACTGGAGGAAGTGCAATATTTATTTCACAGTTTTGGGGGAAAAAAGATTTAGATAATATAAAGAAAACAGTTGGGCTTAGTGTTATAAGTGTAGTGATTGTTGGAATACTTGCAACTTTTATTGTTTTTATAGGAGTAGAGGGTATAGCAAAATTATTTAGTAGTGATGCAAATCTTTTAAAAGAGGTACATTCTTATCTTAGAATTATGACTACAAGTTATATAGTTAATGGAGCAACAATTTCACTTGCATATAGCCTTAGAAGTATAGAAGATACAAAAACTCCAATGATAATAAGTGCGATATCAATTTTAACTAATGTAGTTTTAAATTATTGTCTTATATTTGGTAATTTTGGAATGCCACAGCTTGGAGTAGCAGGTGCAGCAATAGCTACAGTTATAGCTAGGTATACAGAGTTTATACTTTTATTTATTACAGCAAGAAGAAATGAAGCTTTAAAAGGTTCGTTTAAAAAGTTTATAGATTTTGATTTTATTTTTGTTAAAACTATTTATTGGAAAATAACACCTGTTATGCTTAATGAAATTTCATGGGGGTGTGGGAATTTTCTATATTCAGTTGCATATGGGCAGATAGGAACTTCAGCTATGGCAGCTGTTCAGATTTGTAATAATGTTCAAAATATATTTGTTGTATTTTGTATGAGTATGGCAAGTGCTGCTCTTGTTATGATTGGAAAACAAATTGGAGCATCTAATGAAAAAGAAGCTAAAGTTTATGGACAAAGATTTATAGTTATAGCTTTAGTTTCAGGGCTTATAATATCTATGGGTGTAATTATATTTGATGAAATGATAATTGGTATGTTTAATGTTTCAAGTGAAGTAAAAAAATATTCACTTCTCATATTAAAAGTCTTTGTTTTTATGGCTCCATTTAGAATGATAAATCTTGTTAGTATTGTTGGAGTTTTAAGAGGTGCAGGAGATGCAAAGTATTGCCTTAAAATTGAAACTATTGGAATGTGGCTAATAGGAGTACCACTTGCATTTATAGGAGCGGTAGTTTTAAAGCTTGAAGTTCATCAAGTTATGATGATTGTTTCACTTGAAGAAATTGTTAAACTTACATTTTGTATGTTTAGATTTAAAGGTGGTAAATGGATTCAAAGTGTTATAAAAGATATTAAGTCAGATAAAGTTTTAGAGGTTAATAGTATTTAGTTTTTAGGTGGTGCAGATGTGCATCACCTTTATTTTTTTCTACAAATAATATAAGTATCTGTTATAATAAAGAGTAATAATTCACATGAAGCATTTAGTTTAGGAATTACTAAGTTGGCTTATAATTAGAGTAAGACATTTAGGAGGATTTAAAAATGAGTTTTAAAAAATTAAATTTAGATACAAAAATAATAGCAGCCCTTGATAATCTTGGTTATGTAACACCATCAGATGTTCAAAGAGAAGCTATACCATATTTATTAGATAAAAAAGATATTGTAGTTAAATCAAAAACAGGTTCAGGAAAAACAGCAGCATTTTCTATTCCAGCTTGTGAAATTGCAGTTCTTGAAGAGAGAACAGTTCAAGTTTTAATACTTGCACCAACTAGAGAACTTGCAATTCAAATTCAAGAGGAAATAGGTAATATAGGTAGACTTAAGAAGATTAGAGCTTGTTCTATTTTTGGAAAGATGCCATATAATGACCAAATAAGAGAGCTTAAGCAAAGGGTACATATAGTAGTTGGAACTCCAGGTAGAATTATAGATCATATAAAAAGAGAAACTCTTATTTTGGATGATTTAAAAATGCTTATCATTGATGAAGGTGATAAGATGCTTAATATGGGATTCATTGACCAAATTAAAGATATCTTTAAAGCAGTTCCAAAGAATGTTACAACAGCATTATTCTCAGCAACAGTTCCAGAAGAGATTAAAAGTCTTGTTGATTCATATATGAATGAGCCAAAGTTCTTAGAAGTTAAGGCAAAGCTTGTTAATGAAGGGAAGATACATGAGAGTTTTGTAAAGCTTGATAAGGATGAAAAACTTAAAAATCTTAGAAACACTTTATATGCTAAAAATCCAGAGAGTGCAATAGTATTCTGTAATACTAAGGATGAGGTTAGATCAATAGCTAGATTACTTAGCGCAGATGGAATTGTAACTTGTGAGATTCATGGTGATATGGAGCAAAAAGATAGAATTGAAGTTATGAAAAAATTTAAAAATAAAGAGTTTAAAGTTATGGTTGCAACAGACCTTGCAGCTAGAGGGATTCATATAGACCATATAGAACTTGTTATAAATTATGAAGTTCCAAAGGAACAGGATGCTTATGTTCATAGAATTGGTAGAACTGGTAGAGCTGGAAAAGAAGGGGATGCAATAACTTTTGTAGCACCCTATGAAGAAAGATATTTAAGAGAAGTTGAAGAGTATATTGAAAGAAAAATACCACAAGGGGAAGCAGTTTCAGATGATATTGCGAAAGCTTGCAAAGCTAATTTCAAAGATGTGCAAAGAAAAATGATTGATGAAAATAAGGGGAAAAGAGCAAAAGAAGTTCATAAAGATGTTATGAAACTTCACCTAACTGGTGGTAAAAAGAAAAAAATAAGACCACTTGATGTTGTTGGAGCTGTAAGTAATCTTAAAGGTTTAACAGGTGATGATGTTGGAATTATAGATGTTCAGGATGGATTTACATTTGTTGATATCTTAAATGGTAAGGGGAATGTAGTTCTTAAAAATCATAAAGAAATTACTATAAAAGGTAAAAAAATTAAAGTTTCAAGAGCACAAAGTTAATAAATAAGAAGCCTATGAACCAAAATGGTTCATAGGCTTTTTATATTAATAATAGAAACTAATTTATAGCTTCTATTAGTGCAAGGATTAAAATGATATATCCTGATAGTAGGCTTCCTTTTTCACTAATAAACTTATTAAAGATTATTTTAGATGTATAAATTCCAAGTGGAATTAATAAAAATGAGAAGAAAAATGTTGCCATACTTGTCCAAAGTATATCAAGACCTGTTATGCTGGCAGCTATGCCAAGGGCAAAGTTATTTAAGGCCAAAACTAAAGCTAGCATAAAAGATTCTGACAGTTCAATAACACCAGATTTATCTATATCTGCAACTTCAGGAAACTTTAACATTGCCTTAGGACAGGTTTCACCCTTTGAACAAAGTTCGCTAGGTAATTTAACGTTTTTTGTTTTCCAGTAATCTAATATGAAATAAACTCCTAAAATGAGTAGGACAAAAGCGCCAAGTAAATTTGCATGTTTTAATGGTAAAAAATTTATAAGTACACTTCCAAGAAGCATTGATAAATAAGTTCCAAAAGCTGATATCAATGCGATGACAAGATTACTAAGAAAGCCTATTTTGATGTTTTTAGATCCATAAGCTAGTGCAACAACAAAATTATCTAAACTAGCGGAGAGGACAAAAAGTGTGATAGGTATAAAAGTCATATAAGCCTCCGAAATCTTTCTTATGTAATATTATATAAAGAGAGGGGGGAACTTGTTACACATTATGTAATGAAAAAAATATTATTTCTTTTATGGAAAATGGAACAAAATAAATTAATGATAGTAAAAATAAATGCTAAAAGGCTGAATTAATTTTAAATTAATTCAGCCTTAGTTTATATTTGTGAGAAGAAATATGTTGATAGGATATCTTCAGAGTTATTTCTAATAGCAACTTCATGCATATATGATTTGCAGCGACTAAGTTTATTATTAAGTAGTAGCTTTTCTATATGATTTTTTTCAGATGCTTTTATAGAATTACTCATTATTTTTATTGCATCACGAAGTGCAAGAGAAATACTTCTTCTATCAATAAAGCTTTCAAGTATAGAATCTAGGTAGTGATAAAACTCTATAATAGAGTTAGTACTACGTGCAATATCAAGAGCTTTTTTATCAAACTCAATTCCTTTTTCCACAATTAGAAGCTTATATTTTTTATATTCTTCCATTATAAGTTTTTCATCAAATTTATTTTCTTGTAATTCTTTTATTATATTTTGGCATTTTAGAGTTGATATATCACCATCATTTACATCAAGTGTTATATCTGTATCAAATTTTTTAATAATATTATAAAATTCTAAAAATTTGTCTGTAAATATAGTATCTGATTGTTGACCTTTCTTTTTAGAATGTTTTTGCTGGCTATAATGAACAAACATTTTTCCAAAAGTATTTTCCCATGTCTTAGATACCTCTTCTAATTTTTCGAACAAGGTTAAATTAGTAGAAGGTTTAACTTTATCATATAAAGTATTTAAGATTATAGGAGAATTAACTTCCTTTGCAATCGTTAAAACATCTTCAAAAGAATAGTTTTTGACATCATTCACTAGAACTATTCTATCTTTTGTTTCATTAGATAATAGGTTATATGTATCTATAAATCTTTGTACTGAATTTTCTTTATTTGTATAAACACCACCAATTTCAAGAACTATTTTATGTGAAGTATCAAGCTTTAAAGCTTTTAAAAACTCTGTGTGAGCATTGATAAAGTCAATAGACTTTTTCACAACTTCTTCATTAGGAGAGTTTAAAAGAGTGTACTTTTGAGGAAACATACTTATTCTAATGTTATTATTTTTAATTAAATTAGAAATTTGAGTAAGCTCTGTATTAAGTGTGCTAGTCCAATCAGTAGAAGCATCATATTGATTTATATCTTCTAAAATATCAGAAGTAACTCTAAATAAATGTATATCATTATTTATATTGTGCGCTAGAATTTTTTTTAGACCTTGTAAATTTTTTTTAAATGTTTCTAAAAAACTTTCATTAGAAAAATTCTTAGAAACAATTCTTTTATCTGTTCTAGCATTTATAGTCAAAGGAGCGTAAGAATAACCAATTTTCATAATTACCTGCTAATGAGCATATAGCAATTAGCAGTTCACCACCTTTCATACACTTTTAATCATCTAAAATAAAATTTGATACTAAAAACTCTAAATATAGTATGTGCTAAAAAACCAATCTCTATAAAAAAAATAATGATTTTTGATATTTTATCAATAAATAGCATAATGTATTGACAATTTAGTTCCAAAAGAGTAAAATTTTAACAAATACTAGGGTGTAATAATACATATATATTTAAATAGGTAGAGATTTAATTAATTTAGGGGTGAATTGATTAGATTTATTTTGAAAAATATACAAGTTTAATTATAAATTCTTATGCAGTATAGGTTTTAGAACTTATGCTTTTTATTATATATGAGTGCAACAATATGGAATAAATGCATATGATAAAAGAATATAATTAAGGATTGTAAAAGAAGGGGGCGTTTTTATGAATAAACATGTTTTATCAGTATTAGTTAGGAATTCATTTGGAGTTTTAAGTAGAGTTTCAGGACTTTTTTCAAGGCGAGGATTTAATATAGATAGTCTTACTGTTGGAAAAACTCAGGATGAAAAAGTTTCAAGAATGACAATAACAATAGTAGGGAATCATGCTGTGTTAGACCAAGTTATAAAACAACTTAATAAACTTGAGGATGTTATAAAAATTATAAATATAAATGATGCAGATTCAATTTATAGAGAACTTGTGCTTATAAAGGTTAAAGCATCTTCATCAGAACGTGCTGCAATAAATGAAATTGTAAAGATTTTTAGGTGCAAGATTGTAGATATAGCAAAAGAATCTTTAACTATAGAGCTAACAGGTGATGAAAGTAAGGTAACAGCACTTATAAAACTTGTTTCAGATTATGGAATTAAAGAAATAGTAAGAACAGGTCTTACAGCACTTGAAAGAGGGGATAAAGAAATCACAGCATATGGAGAATATTTTGAAGGTGAATATTAAGATTTTCATTATATAAAAAGGAGGTGGTTTTTTTGTCTAAAATAGAAATATTTGATTCAACGCTTAGAGATGGTGCACAGGGACAAGGTATAAGTTTTTCTTTAGAAGATAAAATAAAGATTTGCAAAAGCCTAGATGAGCTAGGTATTGATTATATAGAAGCTGGAAATCCAGGTTCAAATCCAAAAGATATGGAGTTTTTTAAAAAAATTAAAGATATTAATTTTAAAAATTCTGAAATTGTAGCATTTGGAAGTACAAGAAAACCAAAGATAAAGGTTGAAGATGATAAAAATTTAGAAAGCCTTTTAAGTGCTAATACTAAAACAGTTGTAGTTTTTGGTAAGTCATGGGACTTTCAGGTTATAGATATTTTAAAAACAGAACTTGAAGAAAATTTAAGAATGATAGAAGATACGATAAAGTTTTTAATTGAAAATGGGAGAGAAGTAATTTTTGATGCAGAACATTTTTTTGATGGATATAAAGCTAATAAAGATTATGCAATGGAAACTATAAGGATAGCAGAAACTTCTGGTGCTAAAACAATTGTACTTTGTGATACAAATGGTGGAACTATATCAAGTGAGATAGAGAGAGTTGTTAAAAAAGTTTCAGGTGATATTAGTACAGATATAGGGGTTCATTGTCATAATGATATATCTATGGCAGTAGCAGCTTCAATTGGAGCAGTTCTAAGTGGAGCAAATCATATTCAGGGAACTTTTCTTGGAATTGGTGAACGGTGTGGAAATGCCTGTCTTAGCAGTATAATTCCAACACTAAGTTTGAAGCTTGGATATGATATTAAAGCTAGTGGAAAACTTGAAGATATGACAAAAACAGCAAGGTTTATAGCTGAAATATCTAATATTAGTATAAAAGATGAGGAAGCATATATAGGTAGTGGAGCATTTGCACATAAAGGTGGAATGCATATAGATGCAGTTGTTAAAAATTCTATATCATATGAACATATAGAGCCAAGTCTTGTTGGAAATTCAAGAAGATTTCTAATTTCAGAAGTAAGTGGAAAAGCTACAATTTTAAAAGAAATTCAAAAGATTTTTCCAGAGCTTTCAAAGGAGTCAAAAGAAGTTGAACTAATAACTAAAAGGCTTAAAGAACTTGAATATGAGGGATATCAATTTGAGGGAGCAGATGGAACTATTGAGCTTGTTATGAGAAAAATAATAGGTAAATATGCACCGTTTTTTGAGATTGTAAGTTTTAAGACAATAGGAGAACAGTTGAAAGGAATAGAAGATACTTGTACTTCAACAGCTTTTGTGAATATTTGTGTTGATGGAGAAAAGCATATAACAGCAGCAGAAGGTGAAGGTCCTGTAAATGCTTTAGATAAAGCTCTGAGAAAAGCTTTGGAAGTTTTCTATCCAGAGCTTAAAAAAATTAGACTTATAGATTATAAAGTTAGGGTTTTAGATACAGGGGCAGCAACAGATGCAAAAGTTAGAGTTTTAATGGAATCTACTGATGGAAATGAAAATTGGGGTACAGTTGGAGTTTCTAGAGATGTGATACAAGCAAGTCTTATAGCTCTTGTAGATTCAATAGAATATAGACTTATTAAGGACATAGAGAAAAAGCTTAAGAAGTATTTTTAGTTTAAGAAATATATTTTTATTAATTATAGATAGAAAAATATTTAAAAATTCAGGTATTGAGGTTTAAAAGGGGGATTTATTTTATGGGGATGACTATGACACAAAAGATTTTTGCAAAGCATGCAGGGCTTAAATCTGTTAAAGTGGGACAACTTATTGAGGCAAATTTAGATTTAGTTTTAGGAAATGATATTACAACTCCTGTTGCTGTTAGGGAATTTGATAAGCTTGGGCTTAAAAAAGTATTTCACAGCGATAAGGTTGCAATAGTTCCAGATCACTTTACACCAAATAAGGATATACAATCTGCTGAGCAGTGTAAATGTATAAGAGAGTTTTCTCGCGATAAAGAAGTTAATAACTTTTTTGATATAGGTGAAATGGGAGTTGAACATTGTTTGCTTCCAGAAAAGGGACTTGTTGTTGCTGGTGATTTAGTAATTGGAGCAGATTCACATACTTGCACTTATGGAGCACTTGGAGCTTTCTCAACAGGGATTGGTTCAACAGATATGGCAGCTGGAATGGCTACTGGTAAGTGTTGGTTTAAAATTCCTGAGGCAATAAAGTTTAATTTAACTGGAAAAACAAATAAGTGGATTACAGGAAAAGATGTAATTCTTCATATTATAGGAATGATTGGTGTTGATGGAGCTTTATATAAATCAATGGAGTTTACTGGTGAAGGAATTAAAAATTTAACTATGGATTCAAGATTTACAATGGCTAATATGGCTATTGAAGCTGGAGCTAAGAATGGTATATTCCCAGTTGATGATTTAACTATTGAGTATATTAAAGACCATTCAAAAAAAGAGTGGACAAAATATGAGGCAGATGAGGATGCAGTATATTGTGAAACATATGAGATAGATTTATCTACTATAAAATCAACTATAGCATTCCCACATCTTCCTGATAATACAAAAACTATTGATGAAATACTAGAACCTGTTGAGGTAAATCAAGTAGTTATTGGTTCTTGTACAAATGGAAGAATGCAAGATTTAAGAGAGGCTGCTTCTATATTAAAAGGAAGAAAAGTTAAAAAACAAGTTAGAACTATAGTTATTCCAGGAACTCAAAAGATTTATTTAGAGGCAATGGAAGAGGGATTACTTAAAATATTTATAGAATCTGGTGCAATAGTTTCAACACCAACTTGTGGACCTTGTCTTGGTGGACATATGGGAATCCTTGCAAAAGGTGAGAGAGCATTAGCTACAACAAATAGAAATTTTGTTGGAAGAATGGGACATCCAGAATCAGAAGTTTATCTTGCAAGTCCAGCAGTAGCAGCAGCTACAGCTATTCTTGGGAAGATTGCTTCACCAGAAGAATTATAAGAGGAAAAGGGGGATATAACTATGGAGGTTTGTGGAAAAGTTTTTAGATACGGAGATAATGTTGATACAGATGTAATAATTCCAGCAAGATATTTAAATACTTCAAAGGCAAAAGAACTTGCAGAGCATTGTATGGAGGATATTGATAAAGAATTTATAAAGAATGTTGAGAGTGGAGATATTATTGTAGCTGATAAGAATTTTGGATGTGGTTCTTCAAGAGAACATGCACCAATAGCTATAAAAGCAAGTGGAGTTAGTTGTGTTATAGCAAAAACATTTGCAAGAATATTTTATAGAAACTCAATAAATATAGGTCTTCCAATACTTGAATGCGTAGCTGCAACAGAAGGAATTAAAGCTGGAGATAAGGTTTCAGTTAATTTTTCAACAGGAGTTATAACAAATATAACTAAAAATGAAAAATATCAAGGTGAGCCATTCCCAGAGTTTATGCAAAATATCATAAACCAAGGTGGACTTATAGAAAAAATAAAAAAAGAAAATATGTAGTTTGAAAAAAGTTGTTAATTTTATAGTTTAAGTGGGGGTAATAAAATGAATTTTAAAATAGGTGTAATTAAAGGTGATGGAATTGGCCCAGAAGTAGTAAATGAAACTTTAAAAGTTTTGAATATTATTGCTGATAAATATGAGCATACATTTGAGTATCATGAAGGTGTTGCAGGTGGAGCAGCTATTGATGCAACTAATGGTAAAACAGCACTTCCAAATGAAACTTTAGAGATGTGTAAAAAGATGGATGCAGTTATCCTTGGAGCTGTTGGTGGTCCACAGTGGGATAATTTATCAGGAACTGTAAGACCAGAGCAAGCACTTTTAGGACTAAGAGGAGAACTTGGACTTTATTGTAATTTAAGACCAGCTCTTTTATATAAGCCTCTTAAAGATGCATCACCACTTAAAGAATCAATAATTGGTGATGGAATTGATATATGCGTAGTTAGAGAATTAACTGGTGGGATATATTTTGGGAAAAGAGAGCTTATAAAAGATGGAGATAATGAAATTGCTAGAGATACAGAGGAGTATTCAACTGTAGAAGTTAAAAGAATTGCAAAAACTGCATTTGATATAGCAATGAAAAGAGATAAAAAAGTTGTAAGTGTTGATAAGGCTAATATTCTTGAAAGTTCAAGACTTTGGAGAAGAGTTGTAGAAGATGTTCATAGTGATTATCCAGAAGTAGAGCTTAGTCATATGTATGTAGATAATGCAGCTATGCAACTTGTAAGAGATCCAAAGCAATTTGATATAATTTTAACAAGTAATTTATTTGGAGATATTTTATCAGATGAGGCTTCAATGATAACTGGTTCAATAGGAATGCTTCCATCAGCAAGCCTTGGTAAAGGTAGTTTTGGTATGTATGAGCCAATACATGGTAGTGCACCAGATATTGCAGGGCTTGGAGTTGCAAATCCACTTGCTACAATTTTATCAGCTGCAATGATGCTAAGACATAGCTTTAATTTAGAAAGAGAAGCTGTAGCGATTGAAAATGCAGTTATAACTGTTTTAGAAAATAATTATAGAACAGGAGATATTGATAGTACAGGAATGAAACTTATAGGAACTAAAAAAATGGGTGAGCTTGTAAGAGCTGCGATAGTTTAGATAAAAGATTTATATTTAGGGGTGAATTAAGTGAGAAGTGATAGGATAAAACTAGGAGCAAGTAGAGCTCCACATAGGTCATTATTAAAAGCTTCAGGTTTAACTGATGAAGAGATTGCAAGACCACTTATAGGAGTAGTAACATCACAAAATGATATTATTCCAGGTCATATAAATCTTGATAAAATAGTTGAAGCAGTTAAAACAGGAATAATTATGGCAGGAGGAACTCCTTTGGTTTTCCCAGTTATAGGTGTTTGTGATGGAATTGCAATGGGGCATAAGGGAATGAAATATTCTCTTGCAACAAGAGAAATTATAGCTGATTCAATAGAGTGTATGGCTATGGCTCATGGATTTGATGGACTTGTTCTTGTTCCAAACTGTGACAAGATTGTACCGGGAAGTCTTATGGGTGCTTTAAGAGTTAATATTCCAACACTTGCAGTTTCAGGTGGACCAATGCTTGCTGGAATATTTAAAGAAAAAAAATGTAGTCTTTCAACAGTTTTTGAGGGAGTAGGGGCATATGAAGCAGGTAAAATGTCAGAAGAGGATCTTTTAACTCTTGAGAATGATGCATGTCCAACATGTGGTTCATGTTCAGGAATGTTTACAGCAAATTCTATGAATTGTCTTTGTGAGAGTTTAGGAATTGCACTTCCAGGGAATGGGACAATCCCAGCAGTTTATTCAGAAAGAATTAGACTTGCTAAAAAAGCTGGTATGGCAGTTATGAATCTTGTTGAAAATGATATAAAACCAAGAGATATTATAAATGAAAAAAGCATAGCTAATGCTTTAACTGTGGATATGGCACTAGGGTGTTCAAGTAATAGTGTGCTACATTTAACAGCAATTGCAAATGAGGCTAAGGCAAATATAGATTTAGATATTATAAATGAAGTCAGTGAGAGAGTACCAAATCTTTGTAAGCTTTCACCAGCAGGAACAGACCATATAGAGGATTTATATGCCGCAGGTGGTGTTACAGCTGTTATGAATGAACTTAGTAAGAATGATTTGATTAACCTTGATTTAATTACTGCAACAGGAAAAACACAGGGTGAGAATATTAAGAATATTAGAGTTTTAGATCATAAAGTTATTAGAAGTATAGAAAGTCCATATAGTAAAACTGGTGGAATTAGAATTCTTAGGGGGAATCTTGCAAAAGATGGAGCTGTTGTAAAAAAATCAGCAGTTTTACCTGAGATGCTAGTTCATACAGGTCCAGCAAGAGTTTTTAACTCAGAAGAAGAAACTATAGAAGCTATAATGGATGGGAAAATACTTTCAGGAGATGTTGTAGTTATAAGATATGAAGGACCAAAGGGGGGACCAGGTATGAGAGAAATGCTTTCTCCAACATCTGCGATAGCTGGAATGGGACTTGATAAATCTGTAGCACTTATAACAGATGGAAGATTTTCAGGTGCAACTAAGGGTGCATCAATAGGGCATGTTTCTCCAGAAGCAGCTGAGGGTGGAATAATTGCACTTGTTGAAGAGGGAGATATTATATTTATAGATATTCCTGCAGGGATTTTAGAACTTAGTGTTTCAGAAGAAATTTTAGAAGAAAGAAGAAAAAATTTAGTTATATTAGAGCCGAAGATAAAAGATGGATATTTATATAGATATTCAAAGTTAGTTTCATCAGCAAGTGAGGGGGCTATACTTAAATAACTCTTTTGGCAATAAGAAAAAGGGGTGATATTTATGAAATTAAACGGTTCAGAGATATTAGTTAAATGCTTATTAGAACAGGGTGTTGATACTCTTTTTGGATATCCAGGGGGAGCAGTTTTAAATATATATGATGCACTTTATAAAAATAGAGATAAAATAAATCATATTTTAACATGCCATGAGCAAGGGGCGGCTCATGCAGCAGATGGATACGCTAGGGCAACAGGAAAAGTTGGAGTTTGTCTTGCAACTTCAGGTCCTGGAGCTACAAATCTTGTAACAGGAATTGCTACAGCTTATATGGATTCAATTCCAATGGTTGCAATAACAGGTAATGTTCATAAGTCACTTCTTGGAAAAGATAGCTTTCAAGAAGTTGATATTGCAGGGATAACTATGCCAATAACAAAGCATAATTATATTGTTAAAGATATAAAGGACTTGCAAAATGTTTTGAGGGAAGCTTTTTATATTGCTAGAAAAGGAAGACCAGGACCTGTACTTGTTGATATAACAAAGGATGTTACAGGTGAGATTTTTGAGTATGAATATAAAGCGCCAAGGAGTATTAAAAGAAGCACAGAATATATAACTGATTCTGCAATAGGAAAAATAGCAGATATTATAAATGAAAGTAAAAAACCATTTATATATGCTGGTGGTGGAATTATAAGTTCAGAGGCTGAAAAAGAGCTAAAAAAACTTGCTAAAAAAATAAAAGCACCAGTTTCAAGTTCACTTATGGGACTTAGTGCTTATGATGGAACTGATGAACTTGCAACTGGAATGATAGGAATGCATGGTACAAAAGCTTCTAATTTATTAGCTGTTGAATGTGATGTGATGTTATGTATAGGAGCTAGATTTAGCGATAGAGTTATTGGTAGAAGAGATCATATAAGTAATGCACAGGTAATTCATATTGATATAGACCCAGCAGAAATAAATAAAAATATAAAATCTGATTGTTATGTTATAGGGGATATAAGAGAAGTTTTAAATAAATTGCTTCCTTTGATTGATGCTAAGAAAAATCAGAACTGGGGCGAGAGATTAGTTGAACTTAAAAAAACAGAAGAAAAAGTTATAGAAACTAATACACCACAGGAGTTATTTAAATTATTAAATGAAATAACAAATGGTGATGCAATTATTGTAACAGATGTTGGTCAACATCAAATGTGGACAGCTCTTAGTTATAAGTTTAAAACACCAAGAACTTTTATATCATCAGGTGGACTTGGAACAATGGGCTTTGGGCTTGGAGCAGCAATTGGAGCACAGTTTGCAGTTCCAGAGAAGAATGTAATTCTTATAACTGGTGATGGGAGCTTTGCAATGAATTGTAATGAAGTTCCAACAGCGATTAAAAGTGGACTACCATTAACTATTATCTTATTAAATAATAATGCTCTTGGAATGGTAAGACAGTGGCAAACATTATTTTATGATAAGAGGTATTCAAGTACAACTCTTGATAGAAAAACAGATTTTGTAAAGCTTGTTGAAAGCTTTGGTGGAAAAGGATATAGAATAATGCCAGAGGATAATAGCTATGAAATCTTAAGTGAAGCTATAAATTCTAAGGAAACAGTTCTTGTAGACTATATAATTCCATCAGATGATAAAGTTTTTCCAATGGTTGCACCAGGTAGTCCAATTAAAGATATTATTCTAGGGGAGTAAGGTATAAATAGAAAAATGAGGAGGGGTTTTGTGAGTAAGAAGATTAAAATATTTGATACAACTCTAAGAGATGGAGAACAAACACCAGGAGTTAACCTTAACCTCAAAGAAAAAGTTATTATAGCTAAAAAGCTTGAAGAGCTTGGAGTAGATGTTATTGAAGCAGGGTTTCCTATGGCATCAAAAGGAGATTTTGATGCCGTTAGTGCAATTGCAAGTGAAATACAAAATACAACAGTAGCTGCACTTTGTAGAGCTAGTAAGAATGATATTGATAAAGCTTATGAAGCTATAAAACATGCTAAAAAGCCAAGGATTCATACTTTTCTTGCAACTTCACCAATTCATATGAAACATAAGCTTAATATGACAGAAAGTGAAGTTTTAGAAAAATCTGTTGAGATGGTAAGGTATGCTAAAACTCTTTGTGATGATATAGAGTTTTCAGCAGAAGATGCTTATAGAAGTGATAAAGATTTTTTAGTTAAAGTTTTTTCAAGGGTTATAGAAGCTGGGGCAACAGTTATAAATGTTCCAGATACAGTAGGATATGCACTTCCAACAGATTATCATGATTTCATAAAGTATGTTATTGAAAATACAGAAGGTGCAGAAAAAGTAGATTTTTCAGTTCATTGTCATGATGATTTAGGGATGGCTGTTGCAAATTCTTTAAGTGGAGTTATGGCAGGAGCTACTCAGGTTGAGTGTGCTATTAATGGACTAGGTGAAAGAGCAGGAAATGCTGCCCTTGAAGAGATAGTTATGACTATAAAGACAAGGGAAGAAAGTTTAAATCTTCATACAGATATTGATATAAGTAAAATATGGAGAACTTCAACTATGGTTTCAGCTATTACAGGGGTTTTAGTTCAACCAAATAAGGCGATAGTTGGGAAAAATGCATTTGCACATGAGTCAGGGATTCATCAAGATGGTGTTTTAAAAGAAAAGTCAACTTATGAAATTATAACACCAGAATCAATTGGTAAATATGCTAATGATAATATTGTTTTAGGTAAGCACTCAGGTAGACATGCTTTTAGTGATTATTTAAAGAAGAATGGTATAAGTTTAGAAAAAGTAGAGCTAGAAGAGGCTTTTATAAACTTTAAGAAAATGACTGATAAAAAGAAGCATATAAGTTCAAGAGATATTGATGCAATTATAAATAACAATGCAAGAAGTATAGATGAAACTTATAAACTTATATCATTCCAAGTATATAGTGGAAATAAAATGATATGCACAACAACTGTTGAAATTGAAAAAGATAATGAGATTTTAAGAGAGAGTGCAGTAGGGGAAGGTTCAGTTTCATCAGCATTTAAGGCTGTAGAGAGAGCGCTTGGGTTTGAACTTAAACTTGAGGATTATGCTATAAGGTCTGTAACAGATGGAAAAGATGCACTTGGGGAAGTAACAGTAAAAATATCTAATAATAATGAGATTTTTACAGGAAGTGCATTATCAGCAGATATTATGGAAGCAAGTATAGCATCTCTTATAAATGCAGCTAATAGAATGATTGATGCGAGAAATTAATTTGATTAAATAAATTTATTTAATATATATAGAAACAAAAAAATGGGGGTATTGTTAAAATGGCAAAATTATTTTATGAAAAGGACACAAATTTAGAGCTTTTAAAAGCTAAGAAAGTTGCAATAATCGGTTATGGAAGTCAAGGGCATGCACATGCATTAAATCTTCATGAGAGTGGAGTAAATGTAACAGTTGGATTATATGAGGGAAGTAAGTCATGGGAAAGAGCACAGGAAGCAGGGCTTAAAGTGTCTTTAGTTAGTGATGCAGTAAAAAATAGTGATGTAATTATGATATTAATACCAGATGAGAAGCAAAGAGAATTATATGGTACAGAGATTGCACCATATTTAACAGAAGGGAAAGCTTTAGTGTTTGCTCATGGATTTAATATTCATTATTCACAAATAGTTCCTCCAACAAATGTTGATGTGTTTATGGTTGCACCAAAAGGCCCAGGGCATATGGTAAGAAGAACTTATACAGAAGGTTCAGGAGTTCCATGTCTTATAGCTGTATATCAAGATGCAACTGGGAATGCTAGAGATTTAGCACTTGCATATACAAATGCAGTAGGTGGAGCTAGAGCAGGAGTACTTGAAACAACTTTTAGAGATGAAACAGAAACAGATTTATTTGGAGAGCAAGCAGTTCTTTGTGGAGGATGTAGTGCTTTAATAAAGGCTGGATTTGAAACTTTAGTTGAAGCTGGTTACGCTCCAGAAAATGCTTATTTTGAGTGTATGCATGAAATGAAACTTATTGTAGATTTAATGTACCAAGGTGGACTTGAAACTATGAGATATTCTATAAGTGATACAGCAGAATATGGTGATTATGTTGTTGGTAATAGAATTATTACAGATGAAACTAAGAAAGAAATGAAAAAAGTTTTAAATGAAATTCAAGATGGAACATTCGCAAGAAATTGGCTTGTTGAAAATCAAGTTGGTAGACCAAGCTTCAATGCGACAAGAAGAAATGAATCAGAACATCAAATAGAAAAAGTTGGAAAAGAACTTAGAGGGATGATGAGCTGGATAAATAATGATGTAAAATAATTGTTAACTAAACAAACAAAATAGTTTATAATGAAGAGAGATATAAATATTTATCTCTCTTTTTTTAGAAATAAATTCTTAAGAAATTCTTACAGAAAGTTCTAAAATTAGGATGCTAAATTATAATCTATTAAAAATACATTACAATTGAATAAAAAAATTGAAGTTTGACTTGATAAATACTATAATGGTAAAAGACAATATATATAAAGTACAAATTTTGGAAAAAATGTATTTTTAGGTAAGTAAACTTTAGGAGTGACAAATATGGAAAAGATCCTTTTTATGATTAGTGTAATCTTTCCTTTAATAATACTAATAATGATGGCATATCATTTTGGAATAGGTCTTATAGGGGCTTATAAGTTATCAAAGGATAAAGACAAGAAAACTAAATTAAAAAGTCCAGAGAAAAGTTTTGCACTTATTGTGTCAGCACACAATGAAGAGGTTGTTATTGGGGGACTTGTTGATAGTTTTAATGGGCTTGATTACCCAAAAGAGCTTTACGACATTTTTGTAATTGCAGATAATTGTACAGATGCAACAGCAGAAGTAGCAGAAAAACATGGTGCAAATGTATATGAAAGATTTAATAAAGAAAAAAGAGGAAAAGGTTTTGCTTTAGAGTGGATGTTCAAAAAGATTTTTGATATGGATAAACACTATGATGCAATAGGGATATTTGATGCAGATAATTTAGTTGATAAAGAATTTTTACAAAAAATGAACTCAAAAATGTGTGATGGGTATGATGTTGTTCAATGTTATATTGAAACTAAAAATCCAAAAGATTCATGGGTTACAGAGTCATGTGATTTATCACTTGGTTCAACTGTAAGAAGACTTCAATATGGAAGAGATTCTATAGGGTTATCAGCTCAACTAGGAGGAACAGGATTTGTTCTTTCAACAGATATACTAAAAGAAATAGGTTGGGGAGCAACTTGCCTTACTGAAGATTTAGAGTTTACTTGTAAGCTAGTTCTTAATGGTAAGAGAGTTGGAATAGCAGATGATGCTATTATATATGATGAAAAGCCTCTAACACTTAATGATTCATGGAAGCAAAGAAAAAGATGGATGCAAGGTTTTGCAGATGTTGCAAGTAGATATACACTTAAGCTTTTAATTAAAGCTATTAAGGAAAGAGATATGATAGCATTTGATTGTGCTATGTATGTACTTCAACCATTTATGACATCACTTCTAGCGATATCATTAGTATTTACAGCATTTTCAGCCGTATTTATAGAACAACTTAGATATTTCTTCTCAAATTACATATTCTATGATGGGTTATGGGGCTTCATTTGCCTTGCAGAACTTGCTTTCATGGCTGTAATGATGATGAAGGACAAGGTCAAAATTGGAAGAACTATTACAATGATGATTGCCTTTTTAGTAGTGGCATTTATTCAACCATTTATAGTAGTTAACCTTTCAATTTTAGATGACAAGCTTATGCTTACATTATTTAATGTTTTATATGCATTTGTATTCTTTGTATTTAGTGTTAAATGTCTTGGAGAAGATGTTAAGGATGAGGTTATGAGATATATAGGTTCAACTATTTATGTCCTAACTTGGGTACCTATAACTATGCAAGGAATTGCTAACAAAGACAATAAAGAGTGGTCTCACACAAAACATGTTAGACAACTTGGAATATATGAGATGTAAAAATAGATGCTTAAATGCATCTATTTTTTTTTGCGAAATATTAGACTAGCTTATTTGACAATAATCTTGAAAAAAATTATACTGAAATTTAGTAACAAAGGTGGTGCACAGAAATGTTTGGAATGATAGATTATTCAGAAATACATGGAAAAGAAGATAATTACATATTGATAGATGTTAGAAGTGAGAGTGAATTTGCAGATGAAACTATTACAGGAGCTATTAATATTCCGATACTAACTGATAAAGAGAGAGAAATAGTTGGAACTACATATGTAAGGGAGAGTACAGAAGTTGCTAAGGATGAAGGGATTGAGTTTGCTTCAAAAAGACTTCCTATGATGTTTAGTAGAATACAGGAAATTATAAGAGAAAATCATGGTAAAAGAATAGTTATATTCTGCGCTAGAGGTGGAATGAGAAGTGGAAGTGTTTGGGGCTTATTAAATGGTCTTGGAATAAGAGCATTAAAACTTCGTGGTGGATATAAATTCTATAGAGCTTTTGTAGCAGAGAAGCTTGAAGAATATTCAAAAGAAATTAAGTTTATAGTTTTATATGGTAATACAGGGATTGGTAAAACAGAAATGCTTTATGAGCTTAAAGATGATGGTTATGATGTACTAGACCTTGAGGGAGCAGCTAATCATAGAGGTTCAGTTCTTGGTGGAGTTGGTCTTGGGGCTATACATTCACAAAAGAAGTTTGAAACATTAATGTATGATGAACTTAAAAATAGAAAAACTAACTTAGTATTTACAGAAGGTGAGAGTAGAAGAATATATAAGGTAATAATACCTGATTGTCTTTGGAGTATACTTCAATCTGGAGAAAGAGTTTATATAACAGCAGACCTAGAGTCAAGAGCTGATAGACTTGTTAAAGAATATACAGCATTTGAAAATGTAGCTGAAGAAATTTTAATTGCACTTGAGGGAATTAAGAAATATGCTAGTCCAGAGAATTTACAAAGATATAAGGATTTAGTTAATGAGGGCGATTATAAGAGTGTAGCTATGGAAATGATGGAAAAGTATTATGATCCAAAGTATAATCATGGTTCTAATAAAGAGAATATTAAATCAAGATTCCATGCAAATACTGCTAGTGAAGCTTGTGTTAAATTAAAAGTTATATATGAAGAAGTTAAAAATAGTATTGAGAGCGTAGAGTAGAACATTCTGTTTAGTATACAGAGAAGTATGGAGGGTTTAGATGGCAAATAAAGTTAATGAAAATTATGATGTAACATCCTTAACGTCATTAGAAAAATTAGAACCAGTTAGAGTTAGACCAGGAATGTATATTGGTTCAACAGGAACTAAGGGACTACATCATTGTATTTGGGAGATTTTAGATAACTCAATAGATGAGATTTCAAATGGATATGGAACAAAAGCTACTGTTATATTAAATAATGATAAGAGTATTACTGTTATAGATGATGGTAGAGGTATTCCAACTGGAATGCACCCAACTAAGAAGAAAACTGGTGTGGAGATGGTTTATACAGAGCTTCATACTGGTGGTAAGTTCAATAATGATAACTATAAAACTTCTGGTGGACTTCATGGAGTTGGGGCAGCCGTTGTAAATGCTCTTTCTAAATGGCTTGAAGTTGAAGTTAAACAAAATGGAAATGTTTATAAGCAAAGATTTGAATATGCTTATGATAAAGAACTTAAAAAGGATATGCCAGGAACTGCTGTTACAGCTCTTAAAATAGTTGGTAAAACTAAAGAAACAGGAACAAAAGTTACTTTTATGCCAGATAAAGAAGTTTTCTCAACAGGAGATTTTAAGTTTGATACTATAGATGAAAGATTACAGGAACTTGCATTCCAAAATAAAGGAATGAGACTTGAACTTATAGATAAGAGAAAAGATGTAGAAGTTATAAAAGAGTATTACTCAGAAAATGGTCTTTTAGATTTTATTGAGTATTTAAATGAAAGTAAAAGTCCTATACATCCAAATCCTATTTTATTTGAAGGTGAGAGAGAAGTTAATGGACTTCAAATGTATGGGGAAGTTTGTCTGCAATTTACAGACTCTACAACTGAAATTATTGCAAGTTATGTTAATAATATTCCTACGACAGAAGCTGGAACTCATGAAACTGGTTTTAAAACTGGTATGACTAGAGCTTTTAAAGAGTGGGCTAAAAAACTTAATCTTGTTAAAGAGAAGGACAAGGGTTTTGAAGGTGATGATATTAGAGAAGGTATGACTGCTATTCTTAGGATTAAAATTACTAATCCTGAATTTGAAGGACAAACTAAAACTAAGCTTGGAAATACTGAAGCCTATACTATGATGAATGACTTATCTTATACAAGATTTTCAGAATGGATAGAAGATAATAAAACGGTTGCAACATTACTTATGAATAATGCTCTTGATGCAGCAGCAAGAAGAGATAAGATTAAAAAAATTAATGATGCAGAAAAAAGAAAAGTTGGTAAAGGTACAGCTCCACTTGCTGGAAAAGTTGCTGTTTGTACTTTAAAAGATAGAACTGTTAATGAGTTCTTCGTTGTTGAGGGAGATTCAGCTGGTGGTTCTGCAAAGCAAGCTAGAGATAGAAGATTCCAAACAATTATGCCATCTAAAGGTAAAATAATGAATACTGAAAAGCAAAAGCTTGAGAATGTTCTAGCTTCAGAAGAACTTAGAATATTTAATGCAGCTATTGGTACAGGAACTTTAAGTCATTATAAATCAGCAGATTTAAAGTATGATAAAATTATAATAATGAGTGATGCTGATGTTGATGGATATCATATTAGAACTTTATGGATGACTTATATTTATAGATATATGCGACCACTTATAGCAGAAGGTCATTTATATCTTGCACAGCCACCACTTTATAAAGTTTATAAAATGGGTAAAAATCCAACAGAAGTTTATGCTTATACAGAAGATGATCTTGAAAGTGCTAGAAAGAAAATTGGAAAAGGTTCTTTAATACAAAGATTTAAAGGTCTTGGAGAGATGAACCCAGAACAACTTTGGGAAACTACATTAAATCCGAAAAGTAGAACTTTAATACAAGTAACAATTGATGATGCAGCAAAAGCTGAAAAAATGGTATCACTTTTAATGGGTGATGTTGTTGAACCAAGAAGAAAATACATGTACAAACATGGTGAGTTTTAGGAGGGGTAATTTATGGCAAAGATTAAGTTTGTTGTCCCAAAAGATAACAATATAATAGTTTCACCACTTGAAGAAGTAATGCCAGATAACTATATTCCTTATGCAGTAGAAGTTGCAAAGGAAAGAGCATTACCAGACGTAAGAGATGGTTTAAAGCCTGTTCATAGAAGGATTTTATATGGAGCTTATATGCTTAAAGCATATCCAGATAGACCATACTATAAATCAGCTAGAATAGTTGGAGATATACTTGGTAAATATCACCCACATGGTGATACATCAGTATATGATGCTATGGTAATACTTGCTCAAGATTTTAGCACAAGAAAACCACTAATTGATGGACATGGTAAGTAAGTTGCCGTCTTAGGTTGGGAAATTTAAGATGATTATCGCAGAAAAAAACTGGAAAGCTGAAATGCTAATCAGAGGTGAAGGCTTGTTTAAAAAACTTGCCAGCCGCAACGCATAGGAGATGAACCTTATATTAATATAAGAATATAATTTTCCCAAGAGGCTGCGACAACTAGAACAGTTGAAAAGATATGCTGAGCTTATAGGAATTAAAACTATAAGAAGTAGAGGATAAAAAGCCACTACGATAACAATTCTGAACTGGGGATCAATTGATGGAGATAATGCAGCGGCTATGAGATATACGGAAGCTAGGCTTTCAAATATTTCTATGGAGCTTTTGCGTGATATAGATAAAGATGTTGTGGATATGGTTCCAAACTACTCAGATTCTGAGATGGAGCCAAAGGTTTTACCAGCAAAATATCCAAACCTTTTAGTTAATGGAACTTTTGGTATTGCTGTTGGGCTTGCTACAAATATTCCACCACATAATTTAAGTGAAGTTATAGATGGAACTCTTGCTTATATTGATAATAATGATATAACAACTGAAGAGTTAATGGGATATATTAAAGGGCCGGATTTACCTACGGGTGGAGTTATGATTGGTAAAAACTCTTTAAAGGAAGCTTATTTATCAGGTTGTGGAAAAGTTACAGTAAGAGCTAAGGCTAGTGTTGAAAAATTAGAAAATGATAGACTTGGAATAGTTATAACAGAATTCCCTTATAGAAAAAATAAGGCAAAGATTCTTCAGACTATTTCAGATATGACTGCTGATAAAAAACATGCTAAGGCACTTGATTCTATTAGTGATATAAGAGATGAGTCTGATAGAACAGGAATTAGAGCTGTTATAGAATTTAAGAAAACTGTAGATGTAAATATTGCTGAGAATGTTTTAAAGTATTTACTTAAGAAAACTGATTTACAGGGTAACATAAGTTTTAATATGGTTGCACTAGCAGATGGTAAACCAGAAACTATGGGACTTAAAACAATAATTTCTCATTATGTTAATCATCAAAAGGATGTTATAACAAGAAGAACTAAAAAAGAACTTGAAGTAGCAGAGAAAAGATTCCATGTTGTTGAAGGATTTATAAAGCTTATAGATATATTAGATGAAGTTATAAAAGTTATAAGAGCATCTAAGTCTAAGAAAGATGCACATGAAAATCTTTTAAGTCAATTTGGATTTACTACTGTTCAAGCAGATGCAATTCTTGAACTTATGCTTTATAGATTAACAGGGCTTGAGATTAATGTATTTAAGAAAGAGTATAAAGAACTTGCTAAAAAGATAAAAGGATTTAAGAAAATTTTATCAGATGAACAAGTTTTATTTGCTGTAATTAAAGAAGAACTTCAACATGTTAAGGATATTTATGGTGATGATAGAAGAACTGCTATTGTTGAAGATGATAGTGAAGCTCACATTGAAATAGATGAACTTATTATTGAAGAAGATGTTGTTATTACAATTTCTAATGATGGATTTGTAAAAAGAATTCCTCTTAAAACTTATAAGCGCTCAAATGTTAAAGCAGAAGATATAGATTATAGAGATGGTGACTTCTTAAAACATCTTATAAATTCAAATACGAAAGAAAGTCTGCTTATATTTACTGATGCAGGGAATATGTACAAGGTTAGAACTTTTGATTTAGTTGAGGCTAAGTGGAAAGATAAAGGACAAAGATTTGATGAATTTATAAAATCTCTTAATTTAGAGAAGGAAAATATAATTGCAATTGAATCAATAACAGACTTTAATCCAAATAAGGTTTTAAAGTTTATAACTGCAAATGGAGTTATAAAAAGAACAACACTTGATAAGCTAGTTAGTAATTATACAAAGCTTTTAGCTATTAAAATTAAGAGTGATGATTCTCTTGTTAAGGTATTTTTAGAAAACCTAGAAAGAGAAGCTAAGTTCCTTAAAATAACTACATCAGGTGGACTTGTTGCAACTATTGAAGAACCTATTCTTGAACCTATTGATAGAAATATAATGGGAGTAGAATTATGTTCTTTAAGTAGTAGTAATAAAATTGTAGATGTAGAAGAGGTTTCAGAGTATGAATATGCAGAGTTTACAGTTGGTATAAATAAAAAAGGTAATATTAAGATTTATAGAAAGTATTCACAGGATGTTTATATTAAAGCTGCGACAAATTCAAAGGAAGAGATTATTGTATTTACAAGTCTTGGAAATGTTTATAAATTCCCAGCTTTCCTTATTCAAAATAAGGAAGAACTTAAAATTACAGATATTGTAGATGGTATATCTGGAAATGAAGAAGTTGTTTCTGTATTCTCAGTAAATGATGAATGCTATAACAAAGATGAAGCATATGTTTATTTATATACTAAAAATGGATTTGCTAAGAGAACTAGACTTGTAGATTTTGCTGATAGTTTAAATACGAGTATTGCTATGAAGCTTAAATCAGAATCAGATAGAGTTATTAGTGCTGATATAAATAATTCTGAAAATTCTAGAATTATAGTTGTTAGTAAAAGTGGAATGGTAATTAAATTTGATGCAAGTGATATAAGTGCAATGGGTAGAAATGCGTCAGGTGTTGCTGCTATGAGCCTTAAAGATGATGAAGCTATATTTGCAAAGTGTATAAGTATAGTAAATATAGATGGCAGAAATGTAGAATATTCAAATTATAAGAAGCTTACACTTACTTCAAAAGATAAGCGTAGAGTTGAATTAGAAATATCAGATATGAAATTACAAAACAGAGCTGGAAGAGGTAGTAATGTTATAGTTGTTGTTTTAGATGATTACGTTAAAGATGTTTCTATGAAATAGGAGGTGGATTAAATTGAAGAAAGTTTTAATTATGTTAGCAGAAGGTTTTGAAACTATAGAAGCTTTATCAGTTAAAGATGTTTGTGTAAGGGCAGGAGTTCATTGTGATTTATGTGGATTAACAGGTAAGATGATTAGAAGTTCTCATAATATAAATGTTGAAGCAGATATATTAATTGATGAGATAACTTTAGATTATGATGCTATTGTTATACCAGGTGGAATGCCAGGAGCTAAAAATCTTAAAGAAAGTGATAAAGTTTTAAATCTTATAAGAGAATTTAATAGAAGGGGTAAAATTGTTGCATCAATATGTGCAGGTCCAATAGCTCTTGCAAAAGCAGGGATATTAGAGGGTAGAAAAGTTACATCTTATCCAGCAGTAAAAGAGGAACTTGGAAATGTTCAATATTTAGAGGATATTGTAGTTTGTGATGATAATATTATTACAAGCAGAGGACCAGCAACAAGTTTGGAGTTTTCATATGAAATAATAAAAGCTTTAGGTTATAAAGATAAAGCAGCTAAGATAAAAGAGGGAATGCTAGTTAACTTTTATCTTAGTAAATAGTAAAAAAGTCATCTTGGTTTTCAAGGTGGCTTTTTCCATAAAAAAAATTAAATTTTAATTTTATGAGTGTGATAGAAAAAGGAGAATTGAGGCATACTAAAAGTATCAAAGTGAAAATGAGGAATTGTTTTGAAAGTATTGTTAGTAAGTCTTAGTATTCTCCTAATGAGTTTTAATTTAGGAGGAAGTGTAGAAGGTATGATGAGAGATGAGTATCCTATATTTTTAGGAGTTATAGAAAATATTAAAAAAGAAGATGGAAATAAAGGTTATAAAATTTTAGTTGATGGATATATAAAAGGCGGTGTTATACAGAAAGAAAAAATTGTTGCAATTGTATCAGCAGATACTGATATAAAAATGATAGGACAAGAAGATGAGTGTGCTAAATCATTTAGAAAAGGTGATAATGTTTTTATTGAATTTTCTAAAGCGATGACATTCTCTATTCCACCACAAAGTTTTGCAAGGAAGTTAGAGATTTATAGAAGACCATATATAAATAATATGGAAAGTAGGAATAATAATTATTAATTGAAAGCTTTAAAAAAGAAGATATCATAAATTTAAAAGAGATTTTTTATTAAATTATCATTTTAATATTATATATAGAATTGAAATTTAAGTGAAATGGTAAAAAAAATGATATTTGAGATAGTATTGCCAAAAAAGGAAGAAAAGATTAGAGAATAAAAGATAAAGAGCATTAAAAAGCTTTAAAAGAACTTATAAAGCGAATATATCAATTAAGGAATAATTGCAAAAGATAGTATAATTAAATTTATGAATATATTATTAATAGTTTGATAATAAAACTAAAACTTGATTGATATAAGGCAAAGATGCTTTATATCTATTTTAGCCGAGCGATTAAATTTGCTTTAATGGAATTATATCAATTAAAACTATTATAATTAAACAAATGAAAAAAAGAAAGTTAATGAGGTGACATACATGGCATTTGATAAGATGATAGTAAAAACATTCACTAAGAACTTAAGTGATAGAACTTTCACTTTAAGATTCTGGGATGGAGAAGAGTTTAAAGTTGGAGAAGGAAATTCAGAGTTTAATCTTGTAATAAACAAATTCCCAAGTAAGAGAGATTTACTTGCTGATGCTAGTTTAGCATTAGGAGAAGCATATATGGATGGTGACATTGATATAGAGGGAAATATACAAGAAGCTGTTGAAAGTATGATGAGAAAGGCTAGTAGTTTCTTTAATGACAGTAAACTTTTAAAAGTTGTTGGAATAATTAAAGCTGCTGCGAAAGCTAAAGCTAAAGAGAATATAGCTAGTCACTATGATATAGGAAATGATTTCTATAAATTATGGCTTGATGAAACAATGAGTTACTCATGTGGTTACTTCAAGAATGAGGATGATACATTATATCAAGCTCAAATGAATAAAATTCACCATATCTTAAAGAAATTAAACCTTAAAGAAGGTCAAACTCTTCTTGATATCGGATGTGGATGGGGATACCTTTTAATTGAAGCTGCTAAGCTTTATAAAGTTAAGGGTGTTGGTATTACACTTAGTGAAGAACAACATAAAGAAGCTAACGCAAGAATCAAGAAACTTGGTCTTGAAGATTTAGTAGAAATTAAAATAATGGATTACAGAGATTTAGCTAAAAGTGGACTTGAATTCGATAGAGTTGTAAGTGTTGGTATGGCAGAGCACGTTGGTGCTTCAAACATTCCTTTATACTTTGATAATATAGATGCTGTTCTTAAGCAAGGTGGAGTATGTCTAATACACAACATCACTAACTTATTAGAAACAGAAGGTAATAAGTGGATTACTACTTACATCTTCCCAGGCGGATATGTTCCAACTTTAAGAGAAGAATTATATCAAGCTGCAGAGCATAACTTCTTTACACAAGATGTTGAAAGTTTAAGACTTCATTATATGAAGACTTTAATGTACTGGACAGAAGCTTTTGAAGCAAACATAGAAAAAGAAAAAGAAATGTTTGATGAAAGATTCTTAAGAATGTGGAGAATGTACTTAAATTCATGTGCAGCTGCATTCCATTACGGCGGAATTGATATTCACCAAATGGTATTTACTAAAGGTGTTAATAATGAAATTCCAATGACAAGAAAATATATGTACGAAGACTAAAATTTAGTTTTATATAAGTAGGGTTGTATCATTTTGATACAGCCTTATTTTTTTGAAAAAATAAAACTTCTAAATATCCACAAAGTATAAGAGTAGAATTTAAGAAATAGAAAGATAATAGTGATATTATTAAAGAAGGCGAAAATTTGATTAGAAATTTTATATAGATAGTGATTATGAGGAGATATAGAAAGTGAAGAAATACATTTTAGATAATGGGGTTAGGTTAATTTATAAATATAAAGAGGGGGCACATACATCTTTTTGTATAGGGCTTGAGGCAGGTGCAAATAGAGAAACTAAAGAAAATATAGGTGCTGCTCATGCACTTGAACATATTTTATTTAAAGGTACAAAGAAATATAGCGAAGAATTTATAAATAGTAAGCTTGATGAAATTTTTGCTATGAATAATGCAATGACGAATTTTCCTTATGCTATATATTATGGGGTAACTGCAAATGATGATTTTAAGGAAGGTTTTGATTTATATAGTGATATAGTTTTAAATCCATCATTTACTGAAATTGGATTTAAGGAAGAAATGTCTATTATAAAAGAAGAGTCAAAAGAGTGGAGTGAAGATTTAGAGCAGTATTGTGAGGATTTATTACTTGCTAGTGCATTTAAAGAGGAAAGAATAAATAAGATAATAATAGGTAGTGAAAATAATATAGAAGCATTAACAATGGATACTCTAAAAAGCTTCTATAATAAATTTTATGTAAGTGAAAATATGTGTGTATCAGTTGTAACATCACTTTCATATGATGATGTTTTTAAAATTGTAGAAAATAATTTTGGAGTTTTAGAAAAAAAGAGTATTCAAAATAATGATTTTGTAAGAGCTGAGTTTTATAATGGTTTATATAAAGAAAGCAGAATAGGTACAGATACAGCAAAGATACAAAGTATTTATGATATAAGTAAGTTAAGTTTAAAAGATATAACACTACTTAGAATTTTTAATATGTATTTTGGAGAGGGAGTAAGTTCTATACTTTATGATGAAATTAGAACTAAAAAAGGTTTTGCTTATGAGGTTTATAGTGAAGTTAAATGGGAAAAAGGAATTAGTTTATTTAAGATAGTTATAAATACATCTAAAACATACAAGAATGAAGTCCTAAAGACTTTAGATAGTATAGAAGATAATATAGGTAGTATTATTTCAAAGCTTGATGATAAAGCTATAAAGATACTATTAAAGAGATATAAGCTTAAATTATCACTTGATATAGAAAGAAGTATTGTAACTGCCAATCGAAGTTGCATATATGAAATTATGTTTAGAGAGTGTAATTATATATTTAAGGAACTTGAAACAATGGAAGTTGATATAGAATATATGAAAAAGTTGATTTTAAGTGTATTTAAAAATAAAGCAATGATGATACTTGAGTAGGAGGAGAAATATGAAAAAAGAAAATTGGTTTTTAAAAAGAGAGGGTCTTGATAAGGATAAGCTTAAAAAATTAATGGAAGGGCTTAAAATAGATAAATTAACAGCTATAATACTTCTTAATAGAGGTCTTTCTACAATAGAAGAAGGGAAATATTTCTTAGAGGCAGGAACAGATAAATTATTTGATTCATACCTTATGAAAGATATGGAAAAAGCAGTTAAAAGAATGGTAAAAGCTATTGATAAAAAAGAAAAAATTACAATTTATGGAGATTATGATTGTGATGGAGTATCTAGTACAAGTATATTAATAAAAGCATTAGAAAGATGTGGTGCTAATTTTAATTATCACATTCCAAATAGAGAATCAGAAGGATATGGGATGAACTGCGATAGGGTTAAGATTTTAGCGGATGAAGGAACAAAGCTTATAATAACTTGTGATAATGGTATAGCAGCATTTGAAGAAATTAAACTTGCAAATGAACTTGGAATGGAAGTTATTTTAACAGACCACCATGATATACAACTTGTAGAAAATGAAAATGGAGAAAAAGAATTAAAAACTCCAGAGGCTTTTGCAGTAGTAAATCCACATCAAAATGATTGTAACTACCCATTTGAACTTCTATGTGGAGCTGGGATTGCATTTAAATTCTCAATGGCTTTATATAAAGAGCTGGGGATAGACAGAAGTGAGGCATTAGAACTTGTTGAGATATGTGCAATAGCTACTGTTTGTGATGTT